>DUCA01000225.1 GCA_012960055.1 Cycloclasticus sp. | reverse complement strand
TTGAAAGTGCGGTGGCGAAAATGGAGGTTACGGAACCTCATGCCGGCACGGCACAGGCACCCAAAATCGGCAAAGGTGATGCATCGCCCATTCCACAAAATATACAAAACACATTAAACGATGCATGGGAAAACTTCAGCAAACTCGTGGTTATCCGCCGCCATGACGAACCCATGGCAGCCTTGATGACACCCGAACGCATCGAGCTTATTCGAAAAAATCTCGCGCTTAAGCTCGAAACCGCACGCCTTGCATTGGTTAATAAACATGAGGCTCTATATACCGCAAGCATTGCCATTTCTATCGATTGGTTGGGTGACTATTTTGATGCCAACAACCCCACTGTTGAAGCCGCCTTGGAACAGTTGAACACATTAAAAAACACATCGATTAAAGCAGAACTTCCTTCCATCGCTTTGTCACTCAAGATGTTACGTAATCTACCTATCTTGAGCATCACTGAGCAGACGATAGCAGCGCCGACGGGCAACAAGGTTAGTGTAAAAAAAGAGCCTATAGAAACAACCAATAAAGCAGCCAAGAAAGCGTCTGCTGATGAAGTTGACGCAACAACGAAAACTGACGAACAACCCGCTAAAATAGAGTTATAGGCGCCCCTATGAAACTTATCCTTATCGCCATCGCTGCCCTTATCATCGCTAGCTTACTTGCCCACCAAGTTCACCTAGATCCTGGTTACGCGCTGTTAAGCCACGGCAATTTATCAATTGAAACATCACTCGCTGTGCTAGCCTTTATTACCCTGATTTCTTTTAGCGGTTTTTACCTCGCCTTGAGAACGCTGTTAACCGTCAAGCGAGCCCCTAAGAACTTAGGCAAATGGAACACCAACAGAAAGCAGACTAACTCACGAAAAGCGCTTAATAAGGGCATAATAGACTCCGCTGAAGGGAATTGGCAGCAATCTGAAAAGCTATTGGTGAAGCATGCGCAACATAGTGATACACCACTATTAAACTACCTCAGCGCGGCGCATGCGGCTCAGTCACAAAGCGCGTATGACCGCCGAGATGAATACCTGTTTAAAGCCGGTGAAGCTTTACCTGATCAGATTCACGCCATCCATCTTACTCGTGCAAAATTACAGTTCTCAGCCGGACAACGAGAACAAGCACTTGCAACACTTCAACAATTGAAATCTGCTACGCCAAAGCACCCCATAGTACTGACACTGCTAATGAAGACGCTACAACAGTTAGGCGATTGGCACGGTGTCTACACCTTGCTTCCAAGCATAAAAAGTAACCGCAAAATCCCCCAAGAAGAGTGGCAAGCTGTCGAACATGAGACGCTGCTTCATTTATTCAGTAGCGCATATATGGATGACAAATCCGAACTGAATAATATTTGGAAAACACTGGATAAAATACAAAAGCTGAAGCCTGATTACTTAGTCGCCTACGCAACGTATTTGATTAAAACCGGAAAAAGCCAAATTGCTGAGGAATTAATTTTAAAAGGCCTTAAAAACCAACAAACTGAAGACTTGTTAAGCCTTTACAGCCAACTCAATATCGATATTAATAAGAAAATCCATCA
>DUCA01000224.1:1530-9112 GCA_012960055.1 Cycloclasticus sp. | reverse complement strand
CAATGAAGCAGACTTTCACAGCCCCCACCCAACGCCATGCCTGCAGGTGCACCAACGACGGGGAAGGGAGTATGTTTAAGCGCTTTATAGGCATCTTGCCCCGATTTCACCATGCCTTCAATTTGCGGCCAAGCGGCAACGTTGGCTGCGAACAGCGCTAAACCGATGTTAGCGCCTACAGAGTAATTGCTGCCTTCGTTGTACAGAACCAGCGCCTTGTAATTGTTGGGGATGATATCAACGGCGGTAGCAATCATGGCAAGAATATCAGGGTCAATGGCGTTCATTTTGCTGTGGAACTCTAGGCATAAAACGCCATCGCCAATATCCCATAGGCTAGCCGATGCATTTCTCTTAACCGGCCGTTGCTGTAATTTGATATCCGCTAGCAGTAAGATGCCGTCTTCACGCGTTAACGTTTGGTAGCCACCCGATAGATTTAAACACTGGCGTTTGCCCTCATGGAATCGATAAAAACCTTTGCCTTTGGCGGCTGCTAGGATAGGGGGGATGCTTTGATTTTTTGATTCGAGTTTTTCAATAAACCAATCAATACCGATTTTGTCAATCAGTTCAAACGGGCCATATGTCCAGTTGTAACCGAGTTTCATCGAACGATCAATGGCTTCGATATTGTCGCCAATTTCGGGAATCAGAGCAGCAGAATAACTGAGTGTTTTGGACAAAACAGACCAAGCGAAGGCACCACCTTTATCATCGAAATTGAGTAGTTTGCGCAGGTCTTTTGCAATAGCGGGTTTGAGTGATCCTAAGCTGGGCTTGATGCTGGTTGCATATTCGCCAGTATCAAGGTTAATAGATTCTTTAATCTTTTTACCACTGGATTTGTTAATGCGATAAAAGCCGCCTTTGCCTTTTCGTCCGGTATAACCATCGGCAATCATCTTAGTGACCACATCAGGGATAATGGCTTGCTCGTGAAAAGCATCGGTGTTGGCTAATGAATGAACCATTGAGTCTAAAATATGAGGCATTAAATCTATGCCTACCAAATCAATTAAACCAAATACACCTGTTTTTGGTATACCCATGGGTTTGCCGCTGATGGCATCTGCTTCATCCACACTTAAACCCAAGCGCATGGTGTCAAGCATGGCGGTTTGCATCCAATAGGCACCGATACGGTTGGCAATAAACCCGGGTGTATCGTTACAGTGAACAACGCCTTTGCCCAATTCGTGGTCACAAAACTGACTTATTGTGTCAATCGCTTGTTGCTGTGTATCGGGCCCTGTCACCATTTCTAATAAACGCATGTAACGCGGGGGGTTAAAGAAGTGAGTGATTAGGAAATCTTTGGTGAAGCTGTCGGGTAAACCGGCAGTTAGGTCTGCCAACGGTAGGGTGGATGTATTAGACGATACGATACTGCCTGGTTTGCGCACGGCCTCTATTCTTTTATATAAATCTTGTTTTAAATCCAGGCGCTCGATAATGACTTCTATTATCCAATCAACCTTGCTAAGGTCATTGAGATTATCTTCTAAGTTACCGGCAGAGATGTTTTTAGCATTACGCTTATGCATGAGTGCAGCGGGTTTGGCTTTTAGCAGTTTCTGAATGGCGCTTTGGGCAATGGTACTTCGGTTGTCAGCATCTTTTGGGACGATATCGAGCAGCCATACTTTTTTGCCGGCGTTGGCGATTTGAGCGGCAATGCCGCTACCCATAACACCGGCGCCGATAACGGCAACGGTTTCTATTTTCATTAGATGGACTCCAATATCGTTGCGATGCCTTGTCCGCCACCAATACATTGGGTTGATAATGCATATTGTTTGTTTTCACGCGCCAGCAGGGATGCTGCCTTACCGGTGATGCGAGCGCCGGTTGCACCTAATGGGTGACCAAGTGCTATGCCGCCGCCATCAAGGTTAACTTTCTCCATGGGAATATTAAGGTCTTGAATACAGGCGATTGATTGACTGGCAAAGGCTTCGTTTATTTCCACAATATCGATGTCTTCCATGGTCAGTGAAGCGCGTTCTAAGGCTTTTCGTGTGGCAACGATTGGGCCTAGCCCCATTGTTTCTGGTGCGCAACCTGCAACAGCAATGCTTTTAATGCGAGCAAGCGGCGTTAAACCGTGCTCTTTTGCATACTCTTCGCTGCACACTAAAGTGGCAGCCGCGCCGTCTGTTAGCGGGGAGGAGGTGGCGGCTGTCACCGTACCATCGGCCAGGAAGGCGGGTTTTAAGCCGGCTAAGTCTTCAATGTTGGTACCGGGTCGAATGCAACCATCCGTTTCCACCGTGCCATTTTTGCTGGTGATGGGGATAATTTCATCAACGAAGCAACCTTGTTGTTGCGCGGTAGCCGCCTTTTGTTGGCTTAATATTGAAAATTCGTCTTGTTGTTCGCGTGTTAAATGATATTGCTTGGCAACGTTCTCCGCTGTTTCACCCATGCTCATATAGGCTGCAGGGAGGGTTTTGAATAACTCGGGGCTTGGCATGGGGTTATAACCGCCCATAGGGATGCGGCTCATGGATTCAACGCCTGCGCAAATAAAGGCATCGCCAGCGTTCATTTGAATGGCGCCAGCGGCCATATGGATAGCCTGCATAGATGAACCGCAAAAGCGATTAACAGTCACGCCAGCGATTGATTGAGGAAGCCCGGCCATTAAGGCGGCTAATCGAGCAACATTAAAACCTTGCTCGCCTTCAGGAAATGCACAGCCCATGATGACATCTTCTAATGTGCCGGGGTCTACGCCCGTTTTAGCCACTAAGCCAGCAATCACTTGTGCCGCCAAATCATCGGGGCGAACAGAGGCTAAAGCGCCTTTATGTGCAAAGGTTTGGGGGGATCGTACGTATGCGGCTATAACAACACTTTTCATGATGGACTCCATCTAATTCTTAGGTTTGTTTTTAAGGGTTTCTAATGCGATGGATTGAATTTCCTTTAATTCATCTAAGGTCATGTCAATGTCATCTTTTTGCTTTTGAAGTTGATTAATTCGGTGTGATACTTTACTGATCAACAGTTGAATCTGGGATGACTGGTCTGTGTTGCTGCCGTATAAACCTAGGAGCTCGCGTATATCGTCTAATGAAAAACCGATGCGCTTGCCCCGAAGAATTAACTTCATGCGCGCATGGTCTTTGTAGTCATATATTCGTCTATTACCAACGCGATTAGGCTTAATCAGGCCTTTGGTTTCATAAAACCGAAGCGTACGCGAGGTAACGCCCAAAACGTCTGCCAATTCAGTTGCTGTGTATAAGGTGTTTTTCATATTTAAGCTTCCTAGGGCGCAATATGCTCTAACTTTACGTTAACGTCAACTTAAAGGTGAAGGAAAGTATAAACAGGTAAAAAGTACTTTAAAGGGACCTCAATTCGCGTCTCAAGACTTTACCGACATTGGTTTTAGGTAATTCTTGGATAAACACAATTTTATGGGGCGTTTTATAGCCAGTAAGGTTTTCTTTGCAGTAAGCCAGTAACGTTGCTTCGGTTAATGCGTCGTCTTTTTTCACCACAAAGGCTTTAACGGCTTCGCCACGTTTTTCATCGGGCACGCCGATAACACCGCATTCCAGCACGCTGTCGTGCTCTACGATGACATTTTCAATTTCACTGGGGTACACATTAAAGCCGGAAACTAAAATCATATCCTTGATACGGTCAACGATATAAAAGAAGCCATTGCCGTCCATTTTGGCTACATCACCGGTCTTCAACCAACCGTCCTTTGTGAAGACGTTGGCCGTTTCTTCGGGCAGGTTCCAGTATCCTTGCATGACTTGTGGGCCTTTGATACATAACTCACCTGCTTTGCCACCGGCTATATCATTACCTTCGTCATCGATTAGTTTGCAATAGGTCGATGGAATGGGTAGGCCAATACTGCCGTTGTATTCTTTCAGGTCAAGCGGGTTAATGCAGGCAGCAGGGGATGTTTCGGTTAAACCAAACGCCTCAACCAATGTGCAAGCGGTTATTTGTTTCCATTGAGCCGCCACAGCGGGTTGTACTGACATGCCGCCACCGAGGGTGATTTTAAGGTTGGAAAAATCGATGTCATTAAAGCCTTTTGTATTAATCAGCGCGTTAAACAAGGTATTCACACCCGTCATGACGGTAAAGGGAATACTGCTGAGCTCTTTAACAAAGCCTTCGAAATCCCTTGGGTTGGTAATCAGAATATTTTTTGCGCCGGCCTCCATAAATACCAAGCAGTTCGCGGTTAAAGAAAAAATATGATACAGCGGCAAGGCGGTAATGACGATTTCTTGACCGTTGATGACGTTATTCTTAATCCATTCAGACGCCTGCAACATATTAGCGACCATATTTTTATGCGTTAGCATGGCGCCTTTAGCGACTCCCGTGGTACCACCGGTGTATTGCAAAAAGGCAAGGTCATCGTGAGTAAGTGATATGGGCGTTAATGTTTGTTGTGCTCCCTCTGATAACATGGCTTTAAAGGGAACCGCGTTGGGTAATGAAAAGTCCGGTACCATTTTTTTAAGGTGCTTAACCACCAAGTTAATGATCATAGATTTAGGGAAATCCAACATATCACCCATTTTTGTGACGATGACATGTTCAACTTTGGTGTCGGCGATGACTTCTTCAACGATGTCGGCAAAATTTTCCACCACGATAATAGCTTTTGCGCCAGAGTCCTTTAGTTGGTGGCGTAACTCACGTGCGGTATATAAGGGGTTGGTATTAACAACGGTCAGTCCCGCTCTTAACACACCAAAAATAGACACTGGGTTTTGCAGTAAATTTGGCATCATGATCGCTACGCGGTCGCCTTTCACAAGCCCGAACGTATTTTGTAGATAAGCAGCGATAGCTGTGGTGGCTAGCGCAAATTCGTTATAGCTTAGGGTTTTACCAAAGTTGCTAAAAGAAGGCTTGTCGCCAAACTCTTTAACACTCTTCTCGAAAATCTCTACAACTGAGGAATACGTGTTGATATCAATATCAGCGTTAATGCCATCGGGGTAGCTATTTAACCAAGGTCTGTCCATGATGTTCTCCTTTGTCGTTTAGATATAAAAAAGATGCTCTTGCTCAATAATCGTACATAAAAAAGCCCCGGTAAAGGGGCTTAATTAAGTTTAGTTAAAACACGGTGTTTTACATGTCCATGCGAAGTCGTGCGCTTAGGATATCGACCTCTAGTTGGGTGAACCCATCATTAGTATTTGAGCCAGGGGCACCAGAGCATGTTGACGTTGGAGCGGGGCCAGGAAGAGCTAAAGTGTTACCAGCGCAAACAGTTGTAAAATCGATTTTATTATTTGGGGTGGCTTCAATATATTGAATGCTCACGCCAAAACCAACAGATAAACCCGGTGTGGCTTGCCAAGCAATAGCAGGGTTGAAGTTAACAGTTACAATTTCAGATTCAATAGGTTGGTGCTTTCCAACCCAATCATTGCCATATTTAGTCGCTAAACCAAATGGAGCGTTAATCCCTATGTCTAATTTTAGCTCGTTACTTAAGCTGTGAATGTAATAAAAATTTGGAACGACTGCAAAACGTCCACCATCTTTAGAGCAGTCAGCTGAAATTGGGGCACCTAAACCGGCTGTGCTGCCTTCATCATCAAAACCAAAAGATGGCACAATAAGGTGCCCACCAATAACTATTTGATTTCCTTTAATGCGCGTCATTGCGGCGGGGTTAAACAAACGGTTGATGCATCTTCTGCTGAAGCAGCTCCACCCACAAAAACGGTACCTATGCCCAGTGCGCTATTTCAGCGATGCCGAAAGCAGCTGACTGTCCGGTGGTAGCAAATGTTGCACGGGATAACAATGCAATCCCAATGGCTTTTTGTAATGATGCTTTCATGTCTCTCTCCCTAGACTAAGCAATTGTTGTTTTTCTACTACGTAGTTCTGCTCTTAATTTTTAAACTTGCAAGTTCTTTTTTATAAATGTAAAACAGCCGTAAGATTTAAAATTTAGGTGCGCCTATGTCAGTTATTGAAATTATCAAAAAGGGTCGAATCGCAGAATTAGTCTTAAACCGACCGACGGCACTTAATGTGCTGAATTATGAAATGACGTTTGCTTTGAAAGAAGCAACGGCGGAGCTGAAAGCAGACGCCAGCATTGCCTGCGTCATTATCAGCGGTGCCGGGGATCATTTTATGGGGGGCGGTGATATCGCGTATTTCAAAGACTTGGTTGATCAATATGCCGTTGAAGGAGAGTCTGTTTATCCGGATGACCTTTTTGATAATGCCCATGCCGTGATACGCGATATTACCACCATGGGTAAACCTGTTATTGCAAAAGTGCAAGGCGCCGTTGCCGGCTATGGCTTAAGCTTGATGTTGGCGTGTGACATGGTGGTGGCTGCCGACAATTGCGTACTGTCTGTTGCGTATTGCAAAATTGGTACGACACCCGACGGTGGTATGTCGTATTTCTTACCTCGTGCGGTCGGTCATAAAAAAGCTATGGAATTAGCGCTGACGGGTGCACTGTTCTCATCTGAGGATGCGGAAGAATGGGGTTTGGTTAATAAATTGGTCAACGTTGATGAGTTAGAAGGCACTGTTCAACGTTTAGCTGAAAAAATTTGCGATGGCCCACGGGACGTATTGGCGCGAACTAAAAAACTGCTTAATCAGGCGTACGAAAAAAGCCTTGATGCGCAGTTAGATGATGAGGCCAGTAATTTTGAAGTAAGCATGCGCGCACCTGCATTTAGCGAAGGTGTAACCGCATTTTGTGAAAAGCGCAAAGCAATATACAGCTAACCTAACTTGTAAAAGGACTGACCATGGCATCACTTAAAGGAAAAACGATTTTTATCACCGGGGCTAGCCGAGGCATTGGTGAAGAAATCGCTTTGTGCGCCGCTAAAGAAGGCGCAAATATTGTGATTGCCGCGAAGTCGGATCAACCACACCCGAAGCTTCCGGGTACGATTCATAGTGTAGCGAAGGCAGTAGAAGAAGCGGGCGGTAAGACGCTAGCGATTAAACTTGATATTAGGGATGAAGACAGTGTGGTAGCAGCAATGGCTGAAGCCGCGCGGCATTTTGGTGGCATTGATATATTGGTGAATAACGCCAGCGCCATCAGTTTAACGGACACGGCTAATACACCGATAAAGCGTTTTGATTTGATGATGGACGTCAATGCACGAGGCACGTTTGCCTGTTCACAGGCTGCGTTACCGTACCTAAAAAAAGCCGATAACCCGCATATTTTAATGTTGTCGCCACCGCTCAATATGCAAGCAAAATGGTTTAAACGGCATACGGCTTACACAATGGCGAAATACGGTATGAGTATGTGTGTGTTGGGCATGTCGGAAGAGTTTAAAGCGGATGGCGTAGCCGTGAATGCACTATGGCCCTGTACCGTTATTGGCACCGCTGCATTGGCGATGTTAGATGGTTTGGTGAAACCTGAAAATTGTCGAACCCCAGCGATTGTTGCCGAAGCCGCGTGTGCCATCTTCAAGCAAGACAGTAAAGCCTGCACCGGTAACTTCTTTAGTGATGAAGAGATATTGCGTAAAAAAGGTGTTGTCGATTTTGAGCAATATGCGGTCGACTCCACTAAACCATT
>DUCA01000224.1:0-1520 GCA_012960055.1 Cycloclasticus sp. | reverse complement strand
AGGATTTGTTTTTAGATTAACGTGTGAGCTCATGTTTGCCTTGCAAACATCGCATATGGGTATTAGGCTTGTCAGCATTATTCTATTGAGCTTCTTACGCCGTGTCTAAAAAGAAAAAACCATCCAATTTTCCAAAACCCGAAACATTACACCTAGACGATGAGTTTGTTACTAAAACTCAGTTGTTACAATTCCTTGCGAAGCAAAAAAGGCCTCAAGGCTGGGTTAATATTGCGGAAGGCTTGGCTGTTCAATCTAAGCGGGAAAAGAAATCACTGTCGGGCCACTTGTCGGCCATGCTCAAATCGGGCGAGTTATTGTTTAATCGCAAGGAGCAGTATTGTTTGGTTCAGCAAAGTGATTTAGAAACGGGTATGGTAATTGGTCATGCTGATGGCTTTGGTTTCTTGAAGCGTGATGCCGGTGGCGATGACATGTTTATTCCGCCACATGAAATGCGTGCTTTAATGAACGGCGACCGCGTGGTTGCGAGCCGTGGAAAGTTGAATCGTCAAGGGAAGATTGAAGCACGTGTTGTTGAGGTATTGGAGCGCAAGGTTAAAACAGTGGTTGGGCGCTTTTTTGATGTGATGGGTGTTTTCCATGTTGAAGCTGAGAATAAGCGCATTTTTCAGCATATTTTTATCCCTGCTGATGCAACACTAGGCGCCAAAGACGGCCAGATTGTGATGGCGCAGATGACGCGTTATCCAACGTCACGTACGCAAGCTATCGCAACGGTAGTTGAAGTGATCGGTGACCATATGGCGCCGGGTATGGAAATTGATATGGCGATCCGTTCGTATGACTTGCCGAATGGCTGGTCTCAAGGCGTGTTGGATGAGGTGCAGGGTTTTGCTGCAGGCGTTATCGAGGCTGATTTAGACGATAGAAAAGATATTCGTAAATTACCGTTTGTGACAATTGATGGTGCAGATGCGCGAGATTTTGACGACGCGGTGTATTGTAAAAAGATGGCGAAAGGCTGGAAGTTGTGCGTGGCGATTGCCGATGTGGCGCATTATGTAACACCCGGCAGTGGGATAGATAAAGAGGCGTATGAACGGGGTACTTCGGTGTATTTCCCAGAGAAAGTCATTCCGATGTTACCTGAAGTATTATCGAATGGTTTATGTAGTTTGAACCCCTTGGTTGATCGTTTATGCATGGTTTGTGAAATGCGCTTAGACGAGCAAGGCGAGGTGACGGGGGCGGAATTTTATCAAGCAGTGATGCATTCACATGCACGTTTAACCTACGATGAAGTGGGTGCGATTTTTGATGAAACGGCGCCCGAACTCACCAAAGAACATAAGACGTTATTGCCGCACTTGATGGCGTTGAAAAGCCTGTATGAGGTGATGAAAGTTGCTGCTGAGGCTCGCGGCGCGTTGGAGTTTGATAGCTTTGAAACGCGTTTTGTTTTTGACAATAAGCGAAAAATAAAGGCGATAGAACCGGTTGTTCGACACGATGCGCATCGGTTAATTGAAGTGTTTATGATTGCCGCGAACGCATCC
>DUCA01000223.1 GCA_012960055.1 Cycloclasticus sp. | reverse complement strand
ATTCAAGCGCCTTAAGGCGCTTGTTTTCACCGCTAACCAATCCGAAAAATGCCCCAAGGTTTCATTGCTTTGTATTTCAATTAAGCCATTTTTGGCAACCCGGTAATTACTGGGGTCAGCGCGTAACACTCCAGCATTAACAACCTTTTTAGACGTAAGTACCTTCTCGTTAGCAGCCACAGACAAAACGTCTGGTTTCCGTCGCAACCTAAGTTTTCGCCCAACGTACAGGTGATTCTTATCTTTGATTTTATTC
Source organism: Cycloclasticus sp. (assembly GCA_012960055.1). Classification (GTDB taxonomy): domain Bacteria; phylum Pseudomonadota; class Gammaproteobacteria; order Methylococcales; family Cycloclasticaceae; genus Cycloclasticus. Next base: position 8,969 of record DUCA01000223.1, on the reverse strand, counting down.
AACGCCATGATATCGGCTTCTGACACATTGGCTTTTTTAGCAATAACAGACAACCGGTCGCCTTTTCTAACCGTGTAGAAAACCGCATCTTGTTTAAGGGTATGGGCGCCTGTCAATTGCTGCTTTACGGCACTCGGTAGCTTCAACGTTTGGCCAGCACGAATCTTATGCTGGCTGCGCAAGCCATTAATCGCCACCAGCTCACGGGTTCTGACTTTAAAGCGCCTTGCTATCTTAGATAACGAATCACCACGCCGTACTTTATACGACACATCCGGCTTTTGCTTTGTCGCTCTTTCATCACGGGGAATGCTGGCAATAAGCTTATGCGACTGCGCATGTTTCTTTGCCGTCGGTAGCCTCAGTTGGTAACCTTTGGGTATATATTTATTATTTGACCAAACCGTCGGTTGAAGCGCCGGGTTCAACGATTTAAAAATATTATTCTTAACCTCAAACGCCGTCATCAGGCCTTGCGCGGTATAATACGAGGGTAGCTTCAGCTCGTGAAAAACCAGTGCTTGTTCGCGCTGAATCTTGCCAAAATATCTCTGCGGATGCTGCTCAATATCATTCGCAGCCACGAATGCATTATAAAAATTTCGTGATGCAAAACCGAACGTACGGCCTTTATATTCCCTAACTATTTTTGCGATGCCGGTGCCACCTGTAGCCTTAACCGCACGTCGCATGCCAGCTGCACCGTGGTTATAAGCGGTTATCGCCAGCGGCCAAGTTCCGGTTATTTCACGGTTATTTTTCAACAACAAACCCGCCGCTCTGGTTGCTATAAATGGGTCTAGGCGCTCATCCAGCACGTGATCAATTCGCATAAAGCGACGCCCTGTAGAACGGGTAAATTGCCACAAACCTGCAGCCCCCGCGTGTGATTTTGCATCCGAACGAAAAGACGATTCTACATGCGGTAACGATGCCAATTCATTCGGTATACCGAGCGCTTTAAATTCTTGCTTAATAAAAGGCATCCAACGTCCCGAACGAACCAAGCCTTGTTTAAAGCGATCTGCTTGACCTAATTGAAAGCGTAATCTTTTTGTCGCCTTTCTGAACTCACGCGCCGTGGTCCCTTTCGGCCATAGCGCTTTAACTTTTCGATGCCTCGCACTTGCAAGCCGTCGACTTGGGTTCGCCGCTAAGTACAGCAAAATATCTTCGTAATATTTCTTTTTCTGCTTGATGATTTTTTGCCGCCCACTATAACTGCTGGCCGGTGCAAATGACATACGCTCGTAGATGACATTTAAGTGTGCGTTATCATGAATAAGGCCCTGACTCGTCGTTACTTCGGCATACACTCGTAACCAGAAATTTACGTCGGGTTTGAGCTTTTCAGGCTGAGGGAATTTTGATGTATCGTTGGACAGTACGACGCTGGGTAGCAGCATTAAAACGACGCCCAAGAAGAAAAAACTTAATGATTTTTTTACCTGCCCTGCTACGCCCCTTAAAACGGCCAAAACAACCAGCCGGCATCCAAAGTCGACTCACAAGCTTTTAACTGAGCAGAATAACGTTTCGCCTCTGCACCCACCTTTTTTGCCACCCGTTGTAACCACGGCTTAGCTAAATAGGTGCCGCGACTGTACCCTCCGTGACCTTCGTGGTAAGCCAAGTACTGTTTTTCTGCATCCCATTTCGACACGCCTAATTTACGTTGCGTTACATTCGTATACCAGCCAATGAAGTCCGCCACATCAGCAAAATCATTCCGGTCAGCGCCATAATTATCGGTTGATTTCATATACCATTCCCAAGTTGAATCTTGCGCCTGCCCGTAACCGTATGCAGAAGAAGAACGTGGCAAGGGAATGATGCCTAACAACCAATCTCTAGGAGGGCGAACATCGGATTGAAAATGTGATTCTTGATGAATAATCGCCATCTGCACAGCCACAGGCGTTCCCCATTTTTCTTGAGCTCGAAAGGCCCCCGCGTACCAATCATCTTTCTGGTAAAAGATTGAACAAACATCGCTCTGGTTTCTTGGCGGCGTTGTTGCACAACCCAGTTGAATCAACAAAGGTATCATTAGCCACACTAAACGAACACGCAAACGAGATTGCATTATGTTATACCAGCATTGCTTAGAGGTTTATGCTACAAACATTAAGCAACGCTAGCTTTCTGTGCGAGCACGTCGCTATACTTCTTTTTCAAGTCACTAAATACCGGTGTTAGGCCCGCATCGTTATAGATTGGATTGCCAAATTCATCTTCACCAACTACCTCGTTACCTTGAACATACGGTAAGGCTTCCTCTAAACCATCCAATGATGCGTTTAGCAGGTCGGTAATAATCTGTGCCTCTGTTTTATTCGGGTACATTTCCGCAAAAGCAAGCAATCGAACCACGTCATGCAACGGCAATCGAATTGAACAGTGCTCATCTGTTGTTAATGCAGAGGAAGCCCCCACACTCCATTGTCCTAGCAAGTCTTTTAATTTCATCAGTTACTCCTGTTGAACTGCTTTAAATAATATGACTAACTTATTTCTATCAAATAAAAAAGACGGTAACCCTTGGTTACACACAAAAAACCATTAAGTTAAAACAACTCATTAAATTCGTACTTTTTCCCATCGGTTCAGCGATTGTACAAACTTTTTAGCCGCTTGCTCTAATTGCACCAAAAACTGCTCGTGTTCACCCTTCTTCATGGCCTCCCACGCGCTTTTCAAGTCGACATCCGCTGCAATGCATACGTCCTCCGCTTTAACCTGCTGATACGCTCTATTCAGTGCACTAATCATCGAGCCCAATTCGCTTTTAGCAACGTTACCTTCGGTTAGCACCATCATGCACGCCGCTTCTGGCGCTTTATGTAACGACTCTTCGTTAGACATTCCGCTGACTAGCGCCCACTCATCAATATAATAATCTTTCAAGCTGCTAACCAAGTACATCAAACACAGCATGCTGGGTAAGTCTTGAAATAGCTTCGGGTCGCCACGACTCGCGGCTAATTCAGCAGACACCTTCAAGGACGGAGCTACAATCATTTGGTACTCTTCTGGACTTAGCCAATCTGGCTGAATTTGATTAGATGACGGCATAGTATGGAATGTGTATTCAATTTGAACTGATTATTATAAAGATAGAAATATCAGATGACATTAAAAAGCCCTGAAAATCAGGGCTTTTTAAACTTAACACGTTAGATTTATAATCTTTTTGCAACACCATGCTTTATAGTTTCTTTGCATTATGCTCGATGGTATTTATTAAAACGGAATATCATCGTCAAAATCATCCATTGCCGCCGTCGTTGGCTGCGCTGGCGCTGATGAGAAATTACTCGGTTTAGACGCTGCCGGAGAAAAATCTGCTGAGCCACCTCGGCTGTCTAGCATTTGCATGGTGCTGGCTTTAATTTCCGTGGTATATCGATCTTGACCATTTTGATCTTGCCATTTACGCGTGTGTAGTGAGCCTTCGATATACACCTTTGAACCTTTCTTAAGGTATTCACCGGCAATTTCCGCCAAACGATTAAAGAACGCCACTCGGTGCCATTCCGTTTGTTCTTTTTGCTCGCCAGTATTTTTATCTTTCCAGGTTTCTGAGGTAGCCACGGTGATATTAGTAACCGCGCCGCCGCTCGGCATGTATCTCGTTTCAGGGTCTTTACCTAAATTACCCACTAAAATTACTTTGTTTACGCCTCTACTCGCCATGTCGTGCTCCAAATTATCTACACCTTAAAATAAGGTGGTTTTTATTAAGAAATAATCGCGTCTAACTCTTTCTCATCTAACAATTCATTATCCACTTTCAGATAAGCGGTTGAATCATCGACTGAAATACCTACATCTAGAACGCCTTTTACCGCTAATAGCTTATCAGTTATTTCTTTCGCTTGCGCGTCTGTTTCAATCTCTATGTGCCTCAACAAACTGCTCATATGCCGTGGCGACTTCATGCCCAGCGCAACCATAAACCAGACAAACAAAATAACCGCACAAACCAAAAATACATTGGCCATGCCATAACTGCTCCACACAAAACCGCCCATCAATCCACCACCAAACGCGCCAAAAAACTGCGAGCTTGAGTAGACGCCCATTGCCGTTCCTTTACCACCAGCAAAGGCTATTTTTGAAATCAATGATGGTAACGTCGCTTCCAGCAAATTAAACGCGGTAAAGAAGACAAATAACGCCGCAACCATGCCCCATAGGCCGTCACTGAACAAATACAAACCGTAACTGGCGACAGACAAGGTAGCAACCGCAGCGACAAACACCGCTTTCATCTTGCGCTTTTTTTCCGCGATAATAATGAACGGCACCATGGCGACAACCGACAAGCCCAATACCGGCAGATAAACCATCCAATGATCTTCCGCCGCAATGCCCAGTTTGTCTCGCATTAATAAAGGCAACACGACAAACATCGCTGTCATCACCAAATGCAAGCAAAAAATACCGAAATCAAGACGTAGCAATTGACCATCGTTTAACACTCTACCCATTAACGCAGGAATGGGTTCTGCGTCCTTATGCACAGATAATTCTTTCGGTTGCGGCACCACCTTATGCAAAATAACGATACCACACGTCGCCAGTATGGCGGTAAACCAAAAAATACCCGATAGGCCAACAAACGAGGCCAACACCGGCCCAATCACCATCGCGATGCCAAAGGATATACCGATACTGATACCAATCGTTGCCATGATTTTTGTGCGGTTTTGCTCTCGCGTCAAATCCGCCGCCAACGCCATCACTGCCGCGGCCACCGCACCACTGCCTTGTAGAGCGCGACCGATAATAATGCCGTAAATCGTCGTCGACATCGCCGCCACAATGCTACCCAAAACAAATATCAATAAACCAATGGTAATAATTTTCTTACGTCCGAAACGATCCGACATCAAACCAAAGGGGATTTGTAATAAGGCCTGAGTTAAGCCATAAACACTAATCGCCAAACCCAGCAATAAGGGCGTTATGCCGTCTAGGTCTGCCGTGTACAAAGACATCACCGGCAAAATCATAAACAAACCGAGCATGCGCATAGAAAAGATACCCGCTAAGCCTAAGCTTGCCCTCCTCTCGTCCGTACTCATTGTTGATGCCCCCCTTGATGAATCAGCCATAATTACGTTGCCTAGCCCGTTAAAAGGGGGGTATATTAACAGGTTTAGCACAACAATTAGACAGGCAGATGGACACTATTCAAATTCGCGGTGCACGCACCCACAACTTAAAAGACATTGACCTCGATTTACCGCGAGACAAACTGATTGTCATCACTGGATTATCAGGGTCTGGCAAATCGTCACTGGCTTTCGACACCATTTATGCGGAGGGCCAACGCCGTTATGTAGAATCCCTGTCAGCCTACGCGCGCCAGTTCTTATCGGTTATGGAAAAACCTGATGTGGACCACATTGAAGGGCTGTCACCGGCTATTTCTATTGAACAGAAATCCACCTCACATAACCCGCGTTCAACCGTTGGCACCATCACAGAAATTTATGACTATCTGCGGCTATTGTTCGCCAGGACCGGTACGCCGCAATGCCCTGACCATGGCGCCTCGTTAGAGGCGCAAACCGTCACCCAAATGGTGGATTCTGTGCTCGCCCTAAACCCTGAAAAGCGCTGGATGTTATTAGCACCGGTTGTTCAAGAACGCAAAGGCGAACATTTCAACGTGTTGAATGATTTACGCAATCAAGGCTTCATTCGCGCACGAATCGACGGTGAAGTGGTCGAACTAGATGACGCTCCACCTTTAGAGCTGAAGAAAAAACACACTATCGAGGTGATTGTCGACCGCTTTAAAATTCGTGATGACTTATCCATTAGACTCGCAGAATCATTTGAAACGGCGTTAAAACTGACCGACGGTATTGCGGTTATTAGCAGCATGGACGATGAGAGCGAAGTTTTGTTCTCAGCGCGATTTGCTTGCCCCACCTGCGGCTACAGCATCAGTGAATTAGAACCACGTAGTTTTTCATTCAACAGCCCAAAAGGCGCTTGCAGCTGCTGCGATGGCCTAGGCATTAAACAGTACATCAACTCCGAGCAAGTGCTGCACAGCCCTGACATCAGCCTTGCCGGTGGCGCCATTCGTGGCTGGGATAAGCGCAATATGTACTATTTCCAAATGATTATGTCGTTGGCCAAACATTATCGTTTCGACCCTGAAGAACCGTTCAATTCATATTCAGACAAAATTCAGCAAGCTATTTTATTTGGTAGCGGCGACGAAGATATCAGCTTCACCACCCTCAATAGCCGAGGCGAAGCGATGCAACGTAAGCACCCGTTTGAAGGCATTATTAACAGCATGGAGCGGCGTTATCGCGAAACCGATTCAAACACTGTGCGCGATGAATTGGCCAAATATTTATCCAGCAAATCTTGCCCCGACTGTTATGGACAGCGACTTAATAAAGCGGCCAGACATGTATTTGTAGACGGCCACAGCTTGCCCAGCATTACGCACTTGTCGATTCAAAAAACTAGTGATTTATTTTCATCCTTACAACTTAGTGGTCACCGTGGCGAAATCGCCAAGAAAATCGTCAAAGAAATTAAAGCCCGTTTAGAGTTCTTAATTAACGTCGGTTTGGATTATTTATCGCTCGACAGAAGCGCCGACACCCTATCCGGGGGCGAAGCACAGCGGATTCGACTCGCCAGCCAAATTGGTGCCGGGCTTGTCGGCGTGATGTACGTGTTAGATGAGCCCTCAATTGGCTTGCACCAACGCGATAACCAACGTTTGATTAACACCTTGTTTCACCTACGCGACATTGGCAACACGGTGATTGTGGTGGAACACGATGAAGATGCGATTCTAGCCGCCGACCACGTGGTGGACATTGGCCCCAATGCCGGCATTCATGGCGGTGAGATTATTGCTCAAGGTACGCCTCAAGACGTGATTAATAATCCAAAATCAACCACCGGGCAATACCTATCCGGACAACAATTTATCGCTGTGCCGGCGATTCGCCATCAAGCTGATTCATCCAAGTCGCTACGCATTAACAATGCCCGTGCAAACAATTTAAAACAGGTCACAGTCGATATTTCTATTGGCTTATTCACTTGCGTTACTGGCGTCTCAGGCTCGGGTAAATCCACCTTAATTAATGAAACTTTGTATCCCACTGTTGCAAAAGCTCTGAATAAATCATCGTTACCGATTGCCGCTAACGACGGTGTTGACGGGCTTGAGCATTTAGACAAAGTGGTGGATATTGACCAAAGTCCAATTGGCCGAACACCGCGATCTAACCCCGCCACATACACCGGTTTATTCACCCCAATCCGCGAGTTGTTTGCCGCAACACCCGAAGCCCGTTCACGCGGCTACACGCCAGGGCGATTCAGCTTTAATGTTAAAGGTGGGCGCTGCGAAACTTGCAAGGGTGATGGCGTTATCAAGGTTGAAATGCACTTTCTCGCCGACGTATACGTTAAATGTGAAAGCTGCAAAGGCCAACGCTATAGCCGAGAAACCTTAGAAGTACGTTATAAAGGCAAAACTATTCATGAAGTTTTATCCATGACCGTGGACGATGCCTCCCAATTTTTTGATGCCATTCCGGTTATTTCCAGAAAGCTACATACCTTAATGGAAGTGGGTTTGGGGTATATCACCTTAGGGCAAAACGCCGTCACGCTATCTGGTGGTGAAGCTCAGCGCGTCAAGTTGTCGCGAGAATTATCCAAACGCGACACCGGGAAAACGCTGTATATTCTCGACGAACCGACGACGGGCTTACACTTTGCCGATATTAAGCAATTATTGGCTGTGCTGCATAAGCTACGGGATCACGGCAACACGTTGGTGGTTATTGAACACAACCTAGACGTTATTAAAACCGCTGACTGGATTATTGATATTGGGCCAGAAGGTGGCGATGGCGGCGGCCAAGTCATTGCTGAGGGCACGCCAGAAACCGTCGCTGAAAACGCTGCTTCGCATACTGGGCACTATTTGAAAGGTATTTTAGCTAAAACCAACGTCAGCCAATCGGCATAATAGGCGACAACAAATGATACAGACAGCAACGCGGCTTTTCCCCTTATGGGCGGTGCTGTTTTCTGCCCTCGCTTACGCTGCCCCCAGCCTTTTTACACCGCTGAAACCAAGTCTGTTCTTTTTGCTTGGCCTAGTGATGTTTAGCATGGGCATCAGCCTTAAAGCGTCTAACTTTCTTAACATTATAAAATCACCCAAACCAATTGTGCTGAGCTTGCTGTTACAGTTTTTATGCATGCCTTTTTTCGCTTGGGCGATATCCAGCTGGTTGCAGCTACCCTTAATGCTCGCCACCGGTATGATGCTGGTTGCGCTAGCCCCGGCGGCACAGCGTCCAACGTTATCGCTATTTAGCCAAAAGTAATGTGGCCTTATCCATCACCATAACCACTGCGTCAACGCTATTAGCTGTTATCGCAACGCCCGTCATCAGCCTGTTATATCTAGGTAAGCAGCTGGATGTTCCTGCGATGAAAATGCTGATGGATATTTTAAATATCATTATTTTACCGGTCGCAGCTGGGGTTATTATCAATCAACTCTTTGGGCGCTTTTTAGCCTCCACACGGCACGTGTTTCCATTGATTTCTGTTTTCTCTATCGTGCTGATTATCGCTATTATCGTGGCCTTAAACCAATCATGTTTAGGCTCAGTTAGCTTGATACTGATGGCCGCTGTTGCCTTGCATAACGCTTGTGGTTTATTCGTTGGCTATTGGCTACCGAGACTACTTGGGACGGATAAAAAACCAGTAAGACACTGGCAATAGAGGTGGGTATGCAAAATTCCGGTTTAGCGGTTGCGCTAGCTGTTAAATACTTTACACCCATCTCTGCGTTACCCGGCGCGCTGTTTTCTTTATGGCACAACTTAAGCGGTTCCTTGCTGGCATCTTTTTGGTCTCGGTCTAAATAAACGACCCCACATAAAAACGCCCTC
>DUCA01000222.1 GCA_012960055.1 Cycloclasticus sp. | reverse complement strand
ATTGTGGGTGATCAAGTGTATGGCGGTCGATATAAGGCGATTGCAAACGCGAGTGACTTATTAAGTGACACCTTACGCGGCTTTAGACGACAAGCCCTACATGCGGCAAGGCTGGGTGTTGTTCACCCTGTCACGGGCGAAGAAATTTCGTGGACCTGTGATATGCCGGATGACATGGTGAATTTAGTTCATGTGCTGGAGCAAGAGACGCCAGCAACGTAGGTATGCACATTATTACGCCGGATTGGCCCGCGCCGGAACCCGTTAAAACGCTAGTGACTTGTCGCCAAGGTGGCGTCAGTCAGGCGGGTTATGCGAGCTTTAATTTGGCTCAGCATGTGGCTGATGATGAAGCGCTTGTTGAGGCAAACCGGCAACAGCTTATCCAGCAGGCTAAGTTGCCATCCCAGCCCGTTTGGTTAAATCAGGTGCACGGCATTAACGCCATTGATATTAGTGATGTTAATGGAACAGCGGTACCTCAAGCGGATGCTTCAATCGCGCGCAATCAGCACTCGGTTTGTGCGGTGATGACTGCCGACTGTTTGCCTGTTCTATTGTGTAAAGCAGACGGTTCAGCTGTGGCGGCGGTTCATGCGGGGTGGCGTGGGCTATTGTCCGGCGTGATAGAAAACACCGTGTCTCAATTAGGCGAAGCGGAGCGTGTATTGGCTTGGTTGGGCCCGGCCATTGGTCCGGGGCAATTTGAGGTGGGGTTTGAGGTGAAGCAAGCCTTCACGGATAAAAAGTCAGTGATGCAACAGGCATTTCAACAAGTTGACCGTACGCATTATTTGGCGGATTTGTACGCCTTGGCGCGTATGACCTTACTGCACTGCGGTGTAAAAAGAATGTATGGCGGCGAGCATTGCACGTATAATCAGCCGAATCAATTTTACTCCTACCGACGAGATGCCGTAACGGGCAGAATGGCGTCGTTAATTTGGCTTCAATCCTAATCTATTCATGAGCGCACTAAGCTGGATCATTTTGTTTACCTTTCTTGGCGGTGTGTTGAGTGTGCTGGGTGCCTCCTTGGTGCTGTTTTTACCTAAAAAAATCATCAGTAAAGCGTTGCCGTTTAGTGTCAGCTTTGCGACAGGTGCGCTGTTGAGCGTGTCGTTTGTGGGCTTGCTCCCGCATGCATTGGAGGAAGTAGGGTCAGAGAATTTTCATACGCTATCGATGACCATTTTGGGTGGCTTGATGTTCTTCTTCATTTTAGAAAAGCTGGTGCTATGGCGTCATTGTCACCATGATGACTGCGAAGGCCACGTTGATGTCCATGCACAAGGCTCAAAATCTGCTGGAACATTGATTCTGGTGGGCGATACCGTGCATAACTTTGTTGATGGGATCTTGATTGCTGCCGCCTTTTTGACCGACATTCACTTAGGCGTGGTGACTGCGCTGGCGGTCACCACGCATGAAATCCCACAAGAAATCGGTGATTTCGCCATCTTATTGCAAAGCGGATTTAGCCGTAAAAAAGCGATTATTTACAATGTTATTTCCAGCTTAGCAACACTGGTTGGTGGCTTGTTGGCGTATTTCTGGCTGGCTGATTTCCAACACCTTCTGCCTTATATTCTTGCGTTTGCGGCAGCAAGCTTTATTTACATCGCCGTTGCTGACTTGATTCCAACCCTGCATAAGCGCGTTAACTTATCTGCGGCGATTGAGCAAATTTTACTGATGTTATTTGGCATCGGTTTGATTGGATGGTTACATAGCTTTATTCATTAAGGCGCTCTGCCTTAATCTTCTGAGTTTTACTGTGCCATTGAAAAGTGGTCGTTTTATCCCCATAGTTTTAGTTATCGATATAAATTAATATGAGGCTTAAAACATGAGAATGGATAAACTAACCAGTCAATTTCAAGTGGCGTTATCTGACGCACAAAGCCTAGCGTTGGGGAAAGATCATCAGTTTATAGAGCCTCCGCATTTATTGATGGCCATGCTTGATCAGCACGGTGCAGGTATCCGTCATTTGCTGCAATTAGCTGGCGTTAACGTTAATCAACTGCGCTCATCGCTGGGCGATGTGCTTAATCGCCTTGCAACGGTTGAAGGCAATGCGGGTGACGTGCAAATGTCTAATGATTTAGCTCGCCTTTTCAATCTCACTGACAAGCTGGCGCAAAAGCGTCAAGATACTTACATCTCAAGTGAGCTGTTTGTGTTGGCTGCGTTGGAAGATAAAGGTCAAGTGGGCAAGGCTTTACAAGAAGCCAATGCGACAAAAAGCTTAATTGAGAAAGCGATAGATGACGTGCGTGGTGGAGAAGCCGTGAACGACCCTAACGCCGAAGGCAACCGTCAAGCACTAGAAAAATACAGCATTGATTTAACCGAACGCGCAGAGCAAGGTAAGCTTGACCCTGTAATTGGTCGTGATGAAGAAATCCGTCGCACCATTCAGGTGCTTCAACGTCGGACTAAAAACAACCCGGTGTTAATAGGCGAGCCGGGGGTGGGTAAAACGGCTATTGTTGAAGGCTTGGCTCAACGTATTGTTAACGCTGAAGTGCCTGAGAATTTAAAGTCTAAGCGCGTATTATCGTTAGACATGGCGGCGTTGATTGCCGGTGCAAAATTTCGCGGTGAATTTGAAGAACGCTTAAAAGCCGTGCTGAATGAGGTGTCGAAACAAGAAGGGCAAGTGATTCTGTTTATCGACGAGTTGCACACCATGGTTGGCGCTGGTAAGGGCGATGGTGCAATGGATGCCGGTAATATGTTGAAACCTGCGTTGGCGCGAGGTGATTTGCATTGCGTGGGTGCGACAACCTTGGACGAATACCGCCAATACATCGAAAAAGACGCGGCCTTAGAACGCCGTTTTCAAAAAGTGTTGGTAGATGAGCCCACGGTGGAAGATACCATTGCCATTTTGCGCGGCCTAAAAGAGCGTTACGAAGTGCACCACAGCGTGGATATCACGGACCCTGCTATTGTTTCAGCCGCGGTGTTATCGCATCGATATATTACTGATCGGCAATTGCCAGATAAAGCGATTGATTTGATTGATGAGTCGGCGAGTCGTATTCGTATGGAGATGGACTCGAAGCCAGAATCCATGGATCGTTTAGAGCGCCGTTTAATCCAATTAAAAATCGAACGAGAAGCGCTTAAAAAAGAAAGCGACGAGGCATCGATAAAACGCTTGGCGCTGCTTGAGTCAGAAATTAATCATCTTGAAAAAGAATTTGCTGATTTGGATGAAGTCTGGAAGTCAGAAAAAGCGGCCATGCAAGGCAGTGCACAGCACAAAGAAGAGCTAGAGAAAGTTAAATTAGAAATGGAATCAGCGCGCCGTGCCGGTGATTTAACGCGTATGTCTGAATTGCAATACGGTGAAATCCCACGCTTAGAAAAAGCGATACAAGAAGCGGAAGCGGGTGATGATGATCACGTATTTACCTTATTGCGCAATAAAGTGACCGAAGAAGAAATCGCCGAGGTCGTGTCTAAATGGACGGGCATCCCGGTGTCTAAAATGCTGGAAGGTGAGCGCGAAAAGCTGCTACAAATGGAAGCTAATTTGGGCAAGCGCGTCATCGGTCAAGGCGAGGCCATGAAAGCGGTGAGTGATGCGATTCGCCGCTCAAGGGCTGGTTTATCTGACCCCAACCGTCCGAACGGTTCGTTTTTATTCTTAGGCCCAACGGGTGTTGGTAAAACTGAGTTGTGCAAGGCGTTGGCCGAGTTTTTGTTCGATACTGAAGAAGCGATTGTGCGAATTGATATGTCCGAATTTATGGAAAAGCACTCGGTCGCACGATTAATAGGCGCGCCTCCGGGTTATGTCGGGTATGAAGAAGGCGGTTATTTAACCGAAGCGATACGTCGCAGGCCGTATTCTGTGATTTTGATGGATGAAGTCGAAAAGGCTCACCCTGATGTGTTCAATATCTTATTGCAAGTATTGGATGATGGACGCTTAACGGATGGGCAAGGCCGGACCGTTGATTTTCGTAATACGGTGATTGTGATGACCTCGAATTTAGGCTCGGATCGTATTCAAGAATTGGCAGGTGAGTCGAATTACGAGAAAATGAAGAAGGCGGTGATGGAGGTGGTTGGGAGTCATTTCCGACCAGAATTCATTAATCGTATTGACGAATCGGTGGTGTTTCACCCATTGGGTCGTGCGCAAATTAGATCGATTACGACGATACAAGTGGATGTGTTACGGAAACGATTACAAGAGAGGGATATCGGCTTGCACGTGTCTGAAGCAGCGTTAGATAAATTGGGCGAAGCCGGTTTTGACCCTGTGTACGGTGCAAGGCCATTAAAAAGAGCCATCCAGCAACGTTTGGAAAACAGGTTGGCGCAAGATATTTTAGCGGGCAACTTTGCACCCGGCGACGTGATTCAAATCGACGTGGTAGGTGAATCATTAACCTTTATAAGAAGCTAAGATATTGTTTTGCTGTTGTGTTAAACGACAAGGGTAAGGGGGATCTTGTCTTTAAAGCGAGAAATATTGATACTTTTTACAATGACAGACATATAATGCGCGGAATTGAATAATATTGTTTGAGGGGTTTAAATCGATGGCTTCTAAAAATTACCTGACCGGCTTGTTTGGCGCTTCTCCTGTCGCCCCATTGCAAGAGCATATGACGCTTGTTGACCAGTGCGTATCCAAGTTGGTAGAACTGTTTGAGTTTATGAGCAGTGGCGACACTGAATCGGTCGAGAAGGTCTATCACCAAATCGCAGAGCTCGAGCAAAAAGCGGACGATAAGAAACATTTTCTTCGTGAGAATTTGCCGACCGGCTTATTTATGCCTATTGAGCGCCAAGATCTTTTGGATGCTTTGCGTGTGCAAGATTTATTGGCGAACCGTGCTAGGGACATCGCGGGTATTATTGTGGGTCGTAAGCTGCAATTTCCAGAACCAGCAGCCCAACAAGCCATTATATTAGTTAAAGCGACCGTTGATACCTGCCATCAAGCGCTTAAAGTGGTTAACGAGCTGGATGAGCTAATTGAAACGGGCTTTAGAGGCCATGCGGTACGTGTTGTTGAAAGCATGCTGATAGAGCTTGATGACTTGGAGTCAGAAACCGATCGTATTCAAGTCGACTTGCGTTCAGCATTGTTTGCCGTTGAACGCGAGTTACACCCAATAGACGTGATGTTCATGTATCGGATTATAGAGTCTGTGGCGCATATTGCGGATGACGCTGAGCGCGTGGGTCGCCGTTTTCAATTAATGTTGGCTAAATAAGAGGGTTTTAGGATGGATTACGGTACAACTTATTTAGTTCTAGCGGTTATTTTTGGTTTGTTTATGGCCTGGGGCATCGGAGCGAATGATGTCGCTAATGCCATGGCGACATCGGTTGGTTCTAAAGCCATCACGATTAAACAAGCGGTTATCATCGCCGGTATTTTCGAATTTGCCGGCGCTATAATGGCCGGCGGCCAAGTCACATCAACCATTCGTAAAGGTATTATAGACGTCAGTGATTTGGGTGCGACGCCTGAAATATTAATCTTTGGCATGCTGGCGGCTTTGCTTGCGGCGGGCACTTGGTTGTTGATCGCCTCTTTTAAGGGCTGGCCTGTGTCGACTACACACTCGATCGTTGGTTCTATCGTTGGCTTTGCTATCGTTGGCATCGGTATGGATGCGGTGTATTGGGGTAAGTTAGGCACAATCGTGATGAGTTGGGTCACCTCGCCGCTGTTGGCTGGCGTGATTTCTTACATGTTGTTCCGTTCAATTCAAAAAGTTATTTTAGATACGGATAAGCCGTTAGAGAATGCTAGAAAATACGTGCCATTTTATGTGTTTTTGGTTGGCTTTGTTTTAGCACTTGTGACGATTATGAAAGGGCTTAAGCACGTTGGGTTGGATCTTTCAACTCAGGAATCAGTCGGTTTGGCGCTAGTATGCGGTGTCTTGACAACGGTACTCGGCAAATATTTGGTGAGTAGAGTGAAGTTTGACCCGGGTGCAGACCGTGACTTCCATTACGCCAACGTTGAAAAAATATTTGGTTCCTTGATGGTGTTAACTGCTTGCGCAATGGCGTTTGCCCACGGCTCGAATGATGTGGCTAATGCGATTGGTCCGTTGGCTGCAATCAATAGTATTGTTATGTCTGGTGAGTTGTCACAAAACTCACCGTTACCTATTTGGATATTGTTGGTGGGTGGTGTAGGCATCGTTTTAGGCTTGGCGATGTATGGTCGAAAAGTAATCGAAACGGTTGGCTCTAAAATTACCGAGTTAACGCCTAGTCGTGGTTTTTGTTGTACTCTTTCAGCGGCTTCTACCGTGGTGCTGGCATCGGGCATGGGTTTGCCGATTTCTACAACGCATACCATGGTTGGCGCAGTGCTGGGTGTCGGTATGGCGCGAGGCATCTCATCCCTAAATATGGATGTGGTTCGCGGCATCTTTATGTCGTGGGTTATCACCTTACCGATTGGCGGCGTTCTTGCCATCGTCTTCTTTTATATTCTTAAAGGCTTTTTCGGATAAAGCAGCGTTAAGTAGAAGTGGCTTTTCTTATGTCTATCTTTTGCTTATAAAAGCTTAGATTTTCCAATCAGGTCGTCGCTCAAGCCCATGTAAGGAACGCATTCGCGTTCCTTTTTTTATTCGGCGCTGAGAATGAGGCAACTTTTCAACGCAACTCCTTGTAAACCGATTATATCGGCTAAAGTTTTCCATTCGTTTGCCGATTATTTACGGTAATACAATCGATTCTAAATCAAGGAAGGGCTTTGGATTTTGCAACGATCATTGGTTTTATAGGTGGCTTAGGCATTATTATCGCTGCTATCGCATCAGGTGGCGACGTGATGATGTTTGTCGATGTTCCGTCAGTACTCATCGTTGTCATTGGTACGTTTATGGTGACCTTGATGCAACTGTCTATAAGTGAGTTTTTAAGCTCCTTTAAGGTAGCGATTAAAGCCTTTATGAACAGAAATGATAACCCCATCACGCTGATTGAAAAAGCGGTAGAGCTGGCAGGTATTGCGCGCAAAAACGGCCTATTAGCTTTAGAAGACCAAGAAGTTGATAACGAATTTCTAAAACGTGGCTTAAGCCTTTGTGTAGACGGCCACGATGCTGCGATGGTGCAAAAGCTATTAAGTCGGGATATGAATTTAGCCATTGAACGTCATGAAGTTGGGCAAAATATGTGGAAATCTGTTGGTGACATGGCGCCAGCGATGGGGATGATTGGTACCTTGGTTGGTTTGGTGCAAATGTTAGCGAATATGGCGGATCCGGCTGCTATTGGCCCCGCGATGGCGGTGGCGCTTTTAACGACCTTATACGGCGCGGTTATTGCCAATGCGTTTGCACTGCCGATGTCGGCAAAATTGGAACATATTTGTAATAGCGAACGATTAAACAAGGCGCTTATTCTCGAAACGGTCCAGAGTATTCAAGACGGAATGAACCCGCGTGTTTTAGAAACATTACTTAAAACCTATTTACCAGAAAGTAAGCGAGGCGCTATCGGCGATTCTGACGATGAAGCTTGATGCTGCGCATAAAGGTTCGGTGTAAAGGTGAGTGAGGAGAAGTGTCCAAAGTGCGTAACAGGCTTGCCCGCATGGATGGGTACGTTCGCCGATTTAATGTCATTATTGATGTGCTTTTTTGTGCTGCTATTATCCATGGCGACGATGGATGCGAACAGGTTCAAAAAAATGGCTGAATCGCTCAATGATGCGTTTGGTGTACAAAGGCAAGTGATTGCTTATGAAATTGTAAAAGGCACCAGTGTGGTCGCACAACACTTCAGCCCGGCGACCGGCGACCCTACTATTTTGGATGAGGTGCGTCAGCAAACAACAGACCTTGAACGAGAATTTTTAGCTAAAGAATCGGAATCTGAGTCAGAATTAAAAAACCAAGAGCAAGCGAAACTGCAAGAAGAAAGGCAGGCCAAAGCTCAGATTGTGACGGAATACGTAGAGGCAACTGAACAAAAGATTGCTGAAGCGAATGAGTTGGCGGAAGAAGTTAAAGAATTTATGATTGAGGAAATCGATCAAAACATGGTGAGTATAGAAATAGACCTTGCTAGGGTGGTGATACGAATCCATGAAAACGGTTCTTTTTCTTCGGGTAGCGCTGAATTTAATCCAGAGTTTCTGCCGGTCATGGATAAGATTACGGCGGTGGTTAATGGCAGTGTCGGAACGGTTACGGTGGCTGGGCATACCGATAATATTCCTATTAAATCCGGCTTGTATCGATCAAATTGGGAGTTGTCTGCGGCGCGGGCTGTTACCGTTGCGCAGACGATGTTGAACGATGGGTCGGTCGATGAAAAAAGATTAATTATCGAAGGTCATGCGGATACCGTTCCGTTGGCGGCTAACGACACAGCTGAAAATAGAGCGCAAAATCGGCGTGTGGAAATTATTCTAATTCAAGGTGAAATGCCGCAAGATTTAAATAATCCGATTCTAGACGTAGTGAGACAATAATGAGTCAAGAAGAGCAAGAGCGGAGAGTTTTTTTTAGGATTGATGACAACATTGCCTTAAGTTATCGACCGGTGTCTAGCGATGAAGCAAGTGGCAGTGATGGTGCTTTGCAATTTAATAACAACGAGGCGATGTCGTTGGGTAATGAGTTGGAGAAAATGCGCGAGGTGTCGCGTATACATTTTAGACATGTAGAGAAAGAGTCGCCCGAGGTGGCGCGTTACTTCGCGCATATAGAGGCCAAAATCAACTTATTAGCGCATCATTTTATGATGAGTACGGACAAGTTATTTGTGCAAAGCACTCAGTTGGTCAGCATCAGTGGCTCAGGTATTGCGTTTACGGCGGACGAATCTTTAAATAAGGATGACGTTATCGAGATAAAATTTATTCTACAGCCTTCCTTAACGACGATTAAAACATTTGCGAAAGTCGTTTCTTGCAAACCTGAAAAGAATCAATTCCGAGTCGCTGTCGAATACAATGGGCTGAACGACGAGGATAGAGATTTGCTCATTCGTCACGTAGTAAAGAAGCAGATGAATGATATTCGCGAACAGAATGACTAATCTTTAGTACAGTCTTTTGAAGTTGTTCTTCTTCAGCTCGTTTGAAGCTGTTATGCTTTTTTCATGGAACTGACAGCGACGCATAAATTATTAATCAAGCAATTGGCTGCAGGTCGATTTCTCTCTGGACAACAATTAGCTGCCGAGCTGGGTGTCAGTCGTACCTCAGTATGGAACTACTTTAAAACACTGGAAGCTGTGGGCTTCGAATTTCACGCGGTAAAAGGCAAGGGTACTCGGCTTAAAGTTCCAATAGAGTTATTGGATAAAGCGAGCATAGAGGCCAGTATTCAAACTGAAAAGCGAC
>DUCA01000221.1 GCA_012960055.1 Cycloclasticus sp. | reverse complement strand
CGGTGATTAAGCCAATCATAGAAAACTCGACCACCTGCGCTTTGCGCAATAATGCACGGTTTGCGCCCAGTGTTCGCATTAATGCGCCTTCTGAAATTCGGTTATCTAAGGTTGAATATACCGAGGAAAATAGCACCGTAAAGCCCGCTAACAACGCGAAGTACAACAAGTAATTGATGGCAGCGGTGAGTTGAGACAGTATCATTTTGATTTGCTTCAACATCGCATCCACTTCTAAAACGGTCATCGCGGGGAATTGCTTTACTAATGCATTAAGGTGTTTCTTATTCGCCTCAGATAAGAAAAAACTGGTGATGTATGTGGTTGGAAATCCGTCCAGTGTTTCTTTCGACATCACCATATAAAAATTGGGCTTCATCGTATCCCACTGCACACTGCGTATGTGCGACACAACCGCTTGCACTTGTTCATCGCCAATCGTAAAGGTCAGCTTATCGCCTATCACCACTTTTAAGCTTTTGGCCAATTTACTTTCTATCGACACCTCGCCTTTTTTAGCTTGTCCCCAAGAACCCGCCAGTGTTTTGTTGTCCGCTGGTAGCACGTTTCCCCAGGTTAAACTTAAATCACGATGCACCGCGCGTTCTCCTTGCGAATCTTTCGTCACGTGGCGTTGAACAGGCTCGCCGTTAATTTCTACCAATCGCCCGCGCACAACGGGGTAAATGTTCGCGGCGGGAATATCGTAGTGTTTTAACTGCTGTTCAAACGATGCAATCTGATTGGGGAAGAGGTTAAGCGCGAAATAATTCGGCGCATCATTCGGCAGTTGTTTTTGCCAATCACTGAGCAAGTCACTCCTGACTGTAAAGCTCAGTAACATCGCCACTAAGGTAATGCTAAAGGCCATTATCTGAACCGTCGTCAGCGTCGGGTTGCTCAGCAGCCCCTTAAACCCCAATCGACTGCCCAAACTCAAGTGAGGCAATACTATATTAAGCTGTTTCAATACGGTAAAAATCAGTCCGCCGGATAAAACAATCGCCACTAAGCCACCGCCGATAATCGTTATCATAAGGCGCATATCACCGGTGTATTGCACCACCAAACCTGCCACTAACAACAAGGCAAGCCCATATACAAACCAACTACTACTGTTGATGGGATCTAACTCACGGCGTAACACGCGTAACGGCGATACGCGCTTTAAGCGCAATAGCGGTGGTAAAGCAAAGCCTATTAATATCGCAAAACCGGTCAAGAAACCAAACATCACCGCCATCATGCTCGGGTCAGACACTTTGGCAGGCAATAAGCTGCGTAATAACTCAAATAAAATGTCTTGAACAAACCAACCCGACAGCAAGCCGATGCTGCAAGCCAATAAACCCAATACAATGAATTGGTACAGAAAAATCATCACCATATCATGCTGTTTGCAGCCCATGCAGCGCATAATGGCCGTGGCGTTAAAGTGGCGTTCGGTAAAGCGGCGGCTCGACATGGCAATCGCCACACCGGCAATCAACACCACCAAAATACTTGATAGCCCCAAGTAACGTTCAGCACGCGATAAGGCACTGCCTAATTCAGGGCGATCATCCTGCACATCCATCACCCGCTGGGACACCGCCAATTGCGGTTTGACCCACTTATTAAATGCGCTGATGGCCGCTGGCTCGCCACTAAATTGGAAAAAATAATGCACGTGGCTACCCGGCTGCAACACGTTGGTTGCTTGCAAATCCGCCTCGTTCATCAACACCCGTGGGGATAGGCTATAAATATCACCGCGTTTGTCGGGTTCGTAAGTAATGATATGGCTAACACTCAACGGCTTTTCGCCAATCGTCACCACATCACCTATCGACAGTTTCAGCGTCGTTAGCACACGGTTATCTATCCAAATATGCCCTTTAGCCGGCCCTTGTGATTGCTGAATACTCTCAGACTCGGTACTGCTCTTGGTTTTTAAATGCCCCCGCAGTGGGTACGCTATGCTAACGGCTTTTATACCCGCTAATAACAGCTCGTCGTTCTCAATCAACACGGTAGAAAACTCAGCCGTACGCGCTTTATTCAAACCCAAATCATCCGCCTTGTTTAACCAAGCGGTGGGAACAACCACTGAACTGGTCACCACCAAATCGGCGGCTAAGAATTCCGCCGCTTGCGCGTTCATGGTTCTGTGCAGGCGATCGGCAAATAAACTGATTGCCGTTGAACTGGTTACCGCAATCACCAAGGCCAGTACCAGCAGCGTTAACTCGCCATGGCGCGCATCGCGTTGTAAAAACCGTAAGGCGATACTTAATCGGTTCAAACTAAACGCCCTGCATCCAGTTGAACACTGCGTTGGCAACGCGACGCTAAGGCCGCGTCATGCGTTACCAATACCAAGGTCGTGTTTTGTTCTTGGTTCAGCTCAAACAATAATTCAATAATTTGCTCGCCCGTTTTGCTATCTAAATTTCCCGTGGGTTCGTCGGCAAACAAAATAGCAGGCTTGGTCACAAACGCCCGCGCCAAGGCCACACGTTGTTGTTCGCCACCCGATAATTGAGCCGGCTTATGATGCAAGCGGTGACTTAAACCAACACGCTCAAGCAAGGCCTCTGCCGTTTGCTTTGCCTTTTTCTCGCCACGCAGTTCTAACGGCAACATCACGTTTTCCAACGCCGTTAATCGATCCATCAATTGAAAAGACTGAAACACAAAACCCACCCACTTGCTTCGCACGTCAGCACGGCCATCTTCACTTAAGGTCGTTAAGTCTTGCCCATGCAGCGCGACCATTCCCTCGGTGGGGCTATCCAAACCCGCTAACAAACCGAGCAATGTCGATTTGCCCGAGCCGGACGCACCAATAATGGCTATACTCTCACCACGCTCAATGGTTAAATCGATTGACGATAAAATGCACAGTTTGTCATTAGCAATCGGCACAGTTTTACCAAGGTTTTTTGTTTCAATAATAGGGTTCGTTGTTGGCATGAATAAGTTTTCTTTAATGGTTGTATTAGCGCTGCTCTCATCCGCGCTGTTCGCAAAAAATATTTTGGTTATGGGCGATAGTATAAGCGCTGCCTACAATATGCCCACCGAAAAAGGCTGGGTCAATGTATTACAACAAACGCTGAACGAAAACGACCTGCCCTACACCCTCATCAACAAAAGCATCAGCGGCGACACCACACGCGGCGGCCTAGCAAGAATTGACAAAGCCTTAGAGCAACATAAACCCGAAATAGTTCTATTAGAATTAGGCGCAAACGATGGATTGCGTGGTTTCCCACCCATACTCATCAAAAAAAACCTACGTGAATTGATAAAACGCTGTAAAAACGCAGGCGCACAAGTGCTACTGCTCAGCATGCGCATCCCTTCCAACTACGGCAAACGCTACACCGACATGTTCTACAACAACTACCCTGATTTAGCAGAGGAAATGGACATCCCCTTCGTGCCTTTTATCTTGAGAGATGTTGCACTAGCGCAAGGTATGATGCAAAAAGACGGGCTTCACCCCAGCGAAAAGGCACAGCCGATTATTGCTGATAAAATATGGGCATATATTCAGCCATTATTAGCAACTTATTAACACCTTTATTATCTAACGTCACTATAACCCCAATAGGCAGCGTCCAATATGACGAACACATTCGAACACCTAAACCAACAACTAGCCCAGCACCAATACATTGCTGACGCTGATTTAATCACCACGTTATCATTAATGGAGTCGCTTCAGCGGCCGTTGTTGATTGAAGGTGAAGCCGGTGTTGGTAAGACGGAAATCGCTAAGGTGTTGTCTAAAGTGTATGGTTGCCCTTTGATTCGTTTGCAGTGTTACGAGGGTTTGGACGCGAGCACGTCTGTTTATGAGTGGAATTACTCGCACCAGTTGCTATCTATCAAGATGATGGAGGATGCGGGGTCTTCGTATCAACAAAAAGAGTCTAATATTTTTAACGATGCGTTTTTATTAGAACGCCCCTTATTAAAAGCTATTCGGCAGCCCACCGCTCCCGTTTTATTAATTGACGAAATTGACCGCACGGATGAGGCTTTTGAGGCGTTTTTATTAGAGTTGTTGTCGGACTTTCAAATTACGATTCCTGAACTGGGTACGATTAAGGCGACGTCTATTCCCAAGGTTATTCTTACCTCTAACGGCACGCGTGAGTTGAGCGATGCGCTGCGTAGACGTTGTTTGTATCACTACATGGAATACCCCAGTTACGAGAAGGAGCTGCGTATTATCCGTACGCGATTGCCGGAGATTCAAGATAAATTGGCGGTGCAAATTGCGACATTTTTACAGCAATTACGCGACGTTGAATTACGCAAAAAACCCGGCGTGGCTGAAACTCTGGATTGGGCGACTGCGTTAATGGGACAAGGCGTTACTGAACTTACGGCCAGTGATTTTGTGATTCAATCTTCTAAAAGCTGCTTATTGAAAACGCAAGACGATGTGACGCGTTTAAATAACTCTGAAATGACGCAGCTTATCAACAACATCTATTAGCAAGCTCCCTGATGGTAGCCACCCAACCTACCAGACGCTTGATTGGTTTTGTGCATTTCCTGCGCAACACCGGCTTTAACATTGGTGTTCGTGAGATTTTGGATGTGTTGGCCAGTTTGGGCAGTGATGTATTAACAGACAAGAAACAAACCAGAAATATTATTCGGGCACTGTCATGCCATAGCCGTTTGGAATGGCAACAATTTGACCAGCTGTTTAATATTTATTGGCTACCAAAAGCTGATAACGGTGGAGACTTAACAGACGGTGACATCGGTCACTTACCCCCCTTACCCAGCAATAAAATAACCGGCTTTAGCGGCAGCTCGCACGAAGCGCCTGAGTTGGTAAAAGATATGTCGGGCGACACCAGCGTTGGCGCGGGCAAACAAAACACATTTTCCAAGGCCGACTTTCGTTTTTTAAAAAACCATAAAGCGATGCAAGACATTGAGAAACTGGCCGAACAGCTGGCTCTTAAACTCAATAAGCGACTGAGTTATCAATACCGAATTAATCGCCACGGCTCGAAGATTGATATTCGCCAAACGATTCGCCGAAATTTATCGCAAGGTGGCCAACCGCTTAAATTGTTTTACCGTAACCGTCGCAAAAAACCGATTCATTTGGTGATTTTGCACGATGTATCGCATTCAATGACGTGGAATAACCCACTGTTGTTCCGCTTTGCACGTGGTTTGATTCGGGCGTTTAAAACGAGTGAAGCGTTCGCTTTTCATACCAAGTTATTTAACGTAACCAAGTTTTACCGCGAACCGTCTATTGATAAAATGCGCCGTCAATTAGAGGAACGCAACCATTTATGGGTGGGCGGTACGTGTATTGCCGAGTCCATTCAAGAATTCAACAATAAACACGCATCGACAGTGCTGAATTCTAAAACGGTGTTGATTATTATCAGTGACGGCTTTGATACCAATAAACCCGAGCAACTCGCTGAAGAGTTAAAGCGAATTAAACAAACCGCGAAAAAGATTATTTGGCTTAACCCCATGTTGGGCCGCGAAGGCTATAACCCAGATAAAGGATCGATGCAGCAAGCCATGCCGTTTATCGACAAATTAGCCCCCGCACACAGTTTAGATTCGTTAAAGAATGCGATGCGATATATTGCTGATGAATGCCGCTAGAGAACTCGATTTATTACTCTAGCCTAAAGCCTACTTTTATCGTTACTTGCCAATGTTTGATGGCACCGTCAAGGATATGGCCACGAGTTTCAATCACTTCAAACCAATCCATGTTTTTTACCGATCTTGACGCTGTTTCAATTGCATTATTAATCGCATCATCGGATCCTACTTCTGAGCTACCGGTGATTTCGATGTGTTTATACGTGTGGTGACTCATGATTATCTCCTTTTTATGAGTGGTCATTCCAGCATACGCCTTAAGGCTGCTTGCCACAATCGCGGAAACTTAATTTCAGATACGCGGCTTTTGCTGGAATTGCTAATGCGTCACTCTGCTTAAAAAAACAACCGTGAGCTTGACCTGTGTTTCAGGTAGAATTTAATGACGTTAAGGCAACCTGTTGAAAAATTATTCGAATGGAAACATTAGAGCACTTATTTAAAAAAAATAAAGATTGGGCGGACTCTATCCTTAAAGAGGACCCTGCTTTTTTTCAACGGTTGTCTAAAATCCAAGCACCCGAGCTTCTTTGGATTGGCTGTTCTGATAGCCGCGTGCCTGCGAATGAGATTACCGATTTAGCACCGGGCGAGGTGTTTGTTCATAGAAACATTGCCAATGTAGTTGTCCACACTGACCTAAACTGCCTGTCAGTGATTCAATTCGCCGTGGAAGTGCTTAAAATCAAACACATTATCGTCTGTGGCCATTATGGTTGCGGCGGTATTAAGGCCGCGTTAGAGGACAAAGATCATGGCTTAATTGACAATTGGCTTGGGCATATTAAAGACGTTAGCCGTTTGAACCAACAAGAATTAAGTCACTTATCTGGTGCTGAAAAAGTGGACCGGCTTTGTGAGTTAAACGTGATTGAGCAAGTGAACAATGTGTGCAATACGACGATTGTAAAGAACGCGTGGAAAAACGAAGTAGAACTGTATGTACACGGTTGGATTTACAACATTGAAAACGGTATTTTAAACGACCTGATCAACACCCCTATTTCTGGGGAATCAACACTCGTTTAGTTTTCTAAATCTTCTAGCTCAATATTAAGCGCGTGACCGGATATTTTTAGTTCGTATAGCGACACCGCCAACGACAACATCATCAACACTAAACTGGCGATGAACGTTACCTGCCCCAGCAGGCTAGATTCAACGAATAAGAAGAACATCGCTGCGACACAAAGGCTGATGCTCATCACACCCAATATTTGCATCCAAATAATCAGCTTGATGCGCAGACGTAGGCTGGTGATTTGACGCGCAATCAGCTCTTTATTCGTCTCGTTAATTTGCCGATGTAGGCCCCGAATAACCCCTGCCAATCCCAATGCGGGTGTCGATAATTCCAAGTAATGCCCTTTATTAAAATTAATTTTGCTGATTATACTAAACTCGGCATTATTGCGCAGGCACAAAAAAACAACGGCAATGCCTAGCAGCAAATAAAAAACCCATCCCTGTTTGCTCGCCTCCCCTAAGCTGTCGGGATTGAATCGACCATTTAGTGCTCATTTAGAAAACCCCTTTTACAGTGTACTTATCTCTTGAATCGAGCGGCCTTATCGAGCCTCTAAGCGGATACGCGTTAGCTTATAAAGTGATATAACAATCCCAATCTGGTTTCATTTTAAACTTATTGATCGATTCACTATTACACCTTGGTAAATATGAGGAAACTGATTTTTGTCATCGTTTAGGTAATGACTTATTTCCACGACTGGATGGCACGCCTGGCGCGGGGCCCAAGTGGTTTTACTAGCCAATCCATACATGAGACGTAGGCGTTGAGAACTCAACATAACTGACCTTGGGGAAAAGTCGCAGATTTTGTAGATAACACCGAAGCAGCTGAGCGCATTTTGGCATTATCAATTCGCTACTCGAGGCCCCCTGAAGCGCTTGCCAGCACTCTTTCCAGTAATGCACGCCTCACCCAATGCGATGAAACCCTCAACTGCATGACCATTGCATACGGCGCCGTATTGGGAATGCTAGTTCAAGGCCACCCACTAGATGAAGCATTATCCGACAAGCTCATGCAGTTGGTTGGTAAGGGTGAATTACCGTATCAACGCAGAACATTTTTTTAAACACCATCAAACATTGCACGAGCAGCACGCGATGATTGAATTCAACCCGCTTGGAAAGTTACGTTGGCGTATGGCATGTCATGCGCTGTTTATTACCAATTTCGCACCTGTTATTACTTAGCCACACGTTACTCGGATGACTTTGAGTCTGCCGTTTTACACGCAATTAATGGTGGCGGACAAAATATGGCTCGCGCTATATATTAACCGGTGCCTTGGTTGGCGCCCAAGTAGGTATACAAGGGATTCCCTAACTGTTTATTGATGGTTTAGAGCAATCCGATGCGCTTTTAAAGCGTGCAAAACAATTAGCCGCTCTACCCAATTAAACCCGCCTAACTTCGTGTACTGATTTTGTTGGCCATTACAATTTCTTGCTTGTCATAAACTTCTCCAATATTGCTACTATCATATAGCTTTGGAATGTCTACAGTTCTCACGGCGATTCACTTCAATAGCTCTTACCTAATGTTCATCGAACTAACAGCATATAAACATATGCCGCATCTCAGACTAAAATGCACAGGTGTGCTTAAATCATTTAAGAGTGGTTGGAGCCGTCTTTCGATCGGTGATCTAGCAATGAATATCGCTAAAACGGCGGCCTTGATGACATTAAGACCGCCTGCTGGTTCGCGTCCGTTTATTGCTCTGTTAATGCACGTGATGCAGTCCGTTTTAACGGACTCATAATATATTCAAGAATGGTGCGTTTTTCTCCCAACAAATCAACTTGGGCTATCATTCCGGGCAAAATATTCGGTTTAATATCTGATTTTGAAAACGTTGCGCTTTTGGTTTTCACCCACGTGTCATAGAAAATTTCACCTTGTTCCGTTTTAGTGGTATTTTGAGCGATTTTTGTCACTTCCCCTACCATGACTCCATAACGGGAAAAGTCATACGCCGTATATGAAACGCGACTGTTTTGGCCAACCGATACTTTACTGATATCTTTCGGCAACACTTTCGCTTTCACCAGAAAGTATTCTTTTTGTGGGACTACTTCAGCCAAAACATCCCCGGCTCGGATAACCGCACCAGGACCCGGCAGGTTAACTGCTGTCAAAACACCGGTTATCGGGGCGATAATTTCACTAAATTTTATTTGTAAGGCTGCTTTTTGTTTTTGTTCGAGCGATTCTAATAAACGCTGGCGAATATTTAATAACTTTATTTTCGGCTCAATACCTGCTTTTACCAACGGTTGATAAATCATTTGCTCTTCTTTCAGCAGTGCTATTTTTTGATCTGCAGAATCAAAAACATTTTGGGCCTCCTGAGTGTCTAGACGGACCAACACCTGCCCCAATCGCACTTGATCACCTACCGAAATTTCTGAAAAATTAACCGAGCCCGGATAGCGTGACTGCACCAATTGCACTTTCCCCACAGGTTCAACTTGGGCTTCGGCTCTAACGACTTGATCAATCTCAGCAAAATAAGCCCATGAAATAAATGCAATAAATAGCAGCGCTATCGTATAAAGCAATAGGTCATGCCCTTTATTTTCAAGAAGAATTTTATCTATCATTACCTTAGCCTTGTGCCGTTGGTGTTAATTGCGATTTTTTTGCTTGTTGAGAAACCGCTTGTAACACTTTATCTTTGGGTCCATCCGTT
>DUCA01000220.1:1295-9481 GCA_012960055.1 Cycloclasticus sp. | reverse complement strand
TGGCTACCGAGGTCTTGAGTAGTTATTGCCCCAAACTGTTAGCTGGAAACCAATGAACAGAGTTGACCTACAAATCAGCTTTATTCTAAAAAGCCAGGCATTCAAAGAAACCAGCGTCATACATCAAGTTTTTACCCAAGACTTTGGTGTGTTGTCGATTATCTCCAAGGGTTCTCGTGCTAAAAGCTCTAAACATGGTAGCTTGCTTCAATCTTTTCGACCTTTATCGATGTCATGGGTGGGTAAGTCTGAACTCAAAACACTGACTGGCTGCGAAGAAAACCTAGAGTCTGAGCAACTCAAAGGCAAGGCATTATATTGCGGATTTTATGTTAATGAACTGATATTGAATTTGCTTCATAAGCACGATGCGCACCCAAACTTGTTCCTAGCATACCAAAAGGTGCTTAATGGCTTACTTGATGAAAAATCATTAGAAGCAAGCCTGCGTCAGTTTGAACAAGTATTATTTGATGAAATTGGTTATGGCCTGGCTTTGGAATACGAAGCGGGTGGAAATACACCGATTCAAGCTGAGAGCTTATATAACTACAAGGCCGGTTATGGGGCTGTTATCCAATTCGATGGCGATGCATCAAATGCAATATCAGGCAGCGCCTTAATCAACCTTAGAAACAACCAATTGAATGATAAAATTGAGTTATCACAAATAAAGAGAATGATGAGGCAGTTAATAGATTATCAATTGGATGGTAAAATACTGAAAAGTCGAGCTTTATTCGTTTAATTCAATTCAAATTATTATGCATAACAATCCTATTTTACTTGGCGTTAATATTGATCATGTCGCCACATTAAGAAATGCACGCGGAACGGATTACCCGTCACCACTTGATGCCGCCTTTGTAGCTGAAAGGGCTGGCGCGGATGGAATTACCATTCACCTGCGAGAAGACCGAAGACACATTAAAGATCAAGATGTGCTCGATATCGTGTCGAATATTCATACCCGTTTAAACTTAGAATTAGCCGTGACGGATGAAATGATTGACATTGCCTGTGGTGTCAAACCAGTGTCGTGCTGTCTAGTACCTGAGAAGCGTGAAGAACTGACCACTGAAGGGGGTTTAGATGTCGCTGGTAACTTTAACCGATTAAAGCAAGCCTGTTCAACGTTATCATCAGCAGGAATTTTAATTTCACCGTTCATAGACCCGGATAACGAACAAATTGATGCCGTTAAAGAAGCCGGAGCAACTCTATTGGAACTGCATACGGGCTGTTATGCCGATGCAACATCTGAAGGGGCGCAGGCAAAGGAACTTGAACGCTTGCAGCAAGCGGCACGTTATGCGCATGACAAAGGGCTGCAGGTTAATGCAGGGCACGGGCTACATTTTCATAACGTAGAGGCCATTGCTCAAATACCTGAAATTATTGAGTTAAACATCGGTCATTCCATCATTGCACGGGCTGTTATCAGCGGTTTAGATGCCGCTGTTAAAGACATGAAAGCATTGATGCGACAAGCACGTTGCCGTTAACGAGCTTGTAGAGTGAAGCTGGCATTAGGTGTTGAATATGACGGTACCCGTTACCATGGCTGGCAACGTCAAAAAAACACCCCGTTAACGGTACAAGAGGCGGTTGAGAAGGCGCTATCAGTTTTGGCTTCACATGCTGTTTCAGTTGTTTGTGCTGGCCGTACAGACGCGGGTGTTCATGCGTTTGAACAGGTTGTTCACTTTGAAACCGACAAAGTGCGGGAAATGCACCACTGGGTACATGGCACGAATGCTAACTTACCTGGAGATATTCGAATCGTCTGGATTAAAGAAGTAGGCGATGAGTTTCATGCGCGTTATTCTGCCGCTGCACGTTATTATCGCTATGAAATTCTGAACCGCTGGGTTAAATCAGCATTATACCGAAAGCACGTTTCAACCATTTTTCTGCCGCTAGACAGCAAGCTAATGCAAGAGGGCGCAAACCATTTATTAGGCGAGCATGACTTTTCATCATTTAGAGCGCACGGTTGCCAAGCAAAATCACCAATAAAGCGAATGCATTCGATATCTATTAAGCGCGATAATGATAAAATAACCATTGATATTATTGCGAGTGCTTTTTTGCACCATATGGTCAGGAATATCGTCGGCACTTTATTGCCGGTTGGGTTAGGAGAGAAGCCCACATCTTGGGTTAGGGAGGTCTTGGACGCTAAAGATCGTAAGCTGGCCGGTGTGACTGCTGTGCCAAATGGCTTGTATTTTAAAGGTGTTTATTACCCAAAGCGACACGGTATTGATGTGCAGGATGCTTTTAAGCCCTTAGCTGAGATAATAGAAAATAAACCAACGGTTAACTAGAAAATGTCATCCAGAGTCCGTGTTAAAATTTGCGGTATCACACAAGTTGAAGATGCATTGGCAGCAGTAACTGCGGGTGCTGACGCCTTGGGATTTGTGTTTTATGAAGCCAGCCCTCGGTATATAGATATAGCAAAATCTACTGAAATAATTGATAAAATACCGCCATTTATCAATAAAGTAGCGTTATTTGTTAATCCAAGTTATGAGTATGTTTGCGATGTTTTGAAATCAACATACATAGACGTTCTCCAATTCCATGGTGATGAAGATGAAGCATTTTGTAACTCCTTTAATAGACCTTATATGAAGGCTATACGAATACAACAAGACACCCGTTTAGATGATGTTGCAGCAACGTATCATTCGGCGTGTGGCTTATTGATAGATGCCTTCGACAGTGCTCAATACGGTGGAACAGGCAAAACATTTGATTGGAGCTTATTGCCAACGGAATGTTCTTTGCCATTGATTCTAGCCGGTGGGTTAACGGCTGATAATGTACGTGACGCTATTTGCTCAACAACGGTATACGCTGTTGATGTGAGCAGCGGTGTGGAAAAAAGCAAAGGTGTGAAAGACCACACATTAATACAACAATTTATGCATGAGGTAAAACGTGCCAACCAGTAATCAATCAAAACAATCAGCGGTTAAGAACTACGACTTGCCAGACGAAAACGGCCATTTCGGCCCTTATGGTGGTTTGTTTGTTGCCGAAACATTGATGGAATCCATCGAAGAATTAAATGCTGCTTACGCCAAATACATGCAAGACCCTGAGTTTTTGGCGGAATTGG
Organism: Cycloclasticus sp.; assembly: GCA_012960055.1. Taxonomy (GTDB): domain Bacteria; phylum Pseudomonadota; class Gammaproteobacteria; order Methylococcales; family Cycloclasticaceae; genus Cycloclasticus. Next base: position 6,351 of record DUCA01000220.1, on the reverse strand, counting down.
ATGCAGATCTACAAGATTATGTCGGGCGACCTTCGCCTATCTATCACGCCGAACGTTTGAGCCGTGAAACGGGTGGTGCCCAAATCTACCTTAAAAGAGAAGACTTAAATCACACCGGCGCTCATAAAATAAATAATACGATTGGCCAGGCATTATTGGCTAAGCGCATGGGGAAAACTCGAATTATTGCAGAAACAGGTGCTGGACAACACGGTGTTGCAACGGCGACAGTCGCAGCGCGTTTAGGCTTAGAGTGTGTGGTTTATATGGGCGCGGAAGATATTCAACGCCAGTCGCCAAATGTTTACCGTATGCGTTTATTAGGCGCGACAGTGGTGCCGGTGACCTCGGGTTCGCAAACACTTAAAGATGCATTAAATGAAGCCCTTCGTGATTGGGTGACTAACATTGATAATACCTATTACATTATTGGCACGGTGGCGGGCCCGCACCCGTATCCGGCAATGGTAAGAGATTTTCAAACAATCATCGGCCGTGAGGCACGCGAACAAATGTTGGCAAAAACGGGGGCTTTGCCTGACGCCTTGGTTGCTTGTGTTGGTGGCGGCTCCAATGCTATTGGGCTTTTCCACCCGTTTATTGGTGATGATGGCGTGGCTATTTATGGCGTTGAAGCCGCTGGTTTAGGTGTTGAAACAGGCAAGCATTCCGCGCCTTTATGTGCGGGTAAACCCGGTGTACTACATGGAAACCGAACCTATTTAATGGCCGATGAAAATGGTGAAATTATTGAAACACATTCAATTTCAGCAGGTTTAGATTACCCGGGCGTTGGGCCAGAGCATTCTTGGTTAAAAGATATTGGTCGGGCTGAGTACGTGAATATTAAAGATGATGAGGCGTTAGCAGCCTTTCACCAATTAACTCGTGTTGAAGGCATTATTCCTGCATTAGAGTCGAGCCATGCGGTTGCCTATGCAACGAAGTTAGCAAAAACAATGGATAAAGATAAAGCGATATTAGTTTGTTTGTCGGGTCGTGGCGATAAAGACATTTTCACCGTTGCAAAAATTGAGGGGATTGAACTGTGAGCCGTTTAGAACAATGCTTTGAAGAGCTTAAGGCGGCAAATAAGAAAGCATTGGTGCCTTTTGTTACAGCGGGCGATCCTAGCGCCAAATTTACCCTAACGTGTATGCATGAGATGGTTAAAGCTGGAGCCAATATTATTGAATTAGGCGTGCCATTTTCAGACCCAATGGCTGATGGGCCGGTGATTCAAAAAGCCAGTGAAAGAGCGCTTGAAGCAGGCATGTCTTTAAAAGGCGTTATAGAGATCGTGCGTTTATTTAGGGAAACGGACCAATCAACGCCGGTTATTTTAATGGGCTACTTAAACCCAATAGAATTCATGGGCTATGAAACATTTGCTGACAAAGCAGCTCAAGCCGGTGTAGACGGTGTGTTAACAGTTGATATTCCGCCAGAAGAAAGCGCTGATTTACTTAAAGCGTACGATAAGCATGATATTGCACCGATTTTTTTATTATCCCCAACCAGTAATGAAACGCGCATTAAGAAAATCGCAGCCGTAGCAAAAGGTTATATTTATTATGTTTCACTAAAAGGTGTTACGGGTGCGGGCCACCTTGAGTTAAATGATGTGCAAACTAAGTTAACGCAAATCAAACAACATACATCTTTACCTGTAGTGATTGGATTTGGTGTTAAAAATGCCGAGATCGCTGCTAATATTGCTAAAATAGGCGACGGTGTCGTGGTGGGCAGTGCGCTAATTAATTGTATAACCCATCATTCGGATGATGAAGAGCAAGCGCAGCAAGCCATCTCGACTATGTTAAGCGAGATGCGAACAGCAATGGACGCGACAACACAACAATGAAGGTTAGGTGACATATGAGTTGGTTTGAAAAATTAATACCCAATGGCATAAAGCTTAAAGGCAAGTCAAAAGGCTCTGTGCCTGAAGGACTATGGTGCAAATGTACTAGTTGCAAAAGTGTACTGTATAAAACTGATTTAGAGAGTAATTTACACGTTTGTCCGAAATGTGATCACCACCAGCGGCTAAGTGGGCGTAGTCGCCTTGATTCATTTCTGGATGAAGCGGGCAGAGAAGAAATAGGCGCTGAGGTTCGCTCACTTGACCCATTGAAATTCAAAGACAGTAAAAAATACAAAGACCGCCATGCGACAGCAGTAAAAAAAACCGGTGAGACGGATGCTTTAGTCGTTATGAAAGGCAAGGTTTTGGAAATGGACCTTGTTGTTGCTGCTTTTGATTTCTCATTTATGGGCGGTTCAATGGGCTCTGTTGTTGGTGAGCGATTCGTTCAAGCAGTCAATGCATCAATTAAATTTAATATTCCATTGGTTTGCTTCTCATCTAGTGGCGGCGCGCGTATGCAGGAATCGTTGTTTTCGTTATTCCAAATGGCAAAAACTAGCGCGGCTTTAGCCAAGTTGGCCGAAAATAAGATACCTTTTATTTCCGTTCTAACAGACCCTACAATGGGTGGCGTTTCTGCTAGTTTAGCTATGCTGGGTGATGTGCATATTGCAGAACCTAATGCCTTGATTGGGTTTGCTGGTCAGCGTGTTATTGAGCAAACAGTGAGTGAGAAGTTGCCAGAAGGGTTTCAGCGCAGTGAGTTTTTACTTGAACATGGCGCTATCGACATGATTATTGATCGCAGAGAGATGCGAACAACGGTAACAGAGGTTTTATCATTGCTTCACGCAGGACATCATTCATTGGAAAGTCCTGAATCCGCAAACGCTTAAGAGAACCGTTTATTAATAAACTCAATAAATCGTCCTCTCTTGATGATTGGTTGTCTTGGCAGGAAAGCTGTCATGTAAAAGAAATTGATCTGGGCTTAGAGCGCGTTTCATCAGTTTGGAAACGTCTAAAAACGGAGACAAGCAATTCGATCTATACCATTACGGTTGCAGGCACGAATGGCAAGGGTTCCAGTGTCGCATTATTGGAATCTATTCTGTTAGCAGAAGGTTATCGAGTTGGTGTATATAGCACGCCGCACCTCATCAAGTATAACGAAAGAATACGGCTCAACGGGCAAGTCGTTGCGGAGGACTCTATCACGGCTTCTTTTAGCCTAATTGATAATGCACGAGGTGCGACGAGTTTAAGTTACTTTGAATTTGGCACCTTGGCGGCATTAAATATCTTTGGAAGTCGAAACGTAGATATTCAAATTCTTGAGGTAGGGTTGGGTGGTCGGCTTGACGCCGTTAATATCATCAATGCAAATGCCGTTTTAATTACCAGTATCCATATTGACCATGTCGATTGGCTGGGTGATGACCGCTCTAAAATAGCCTTAGAAAAAGCCGGTGTGTTTAGGTCGCATCAAAAAGCGGTCTGTTCAGATGAAACAGTTCCTGAAAGTCTTAAAGAGTACGCTGAATCATTAGGAACCGATTTGAACACCGCAGGGGCTGATTTTAATATCGAGCATCATCAAGTTAATTGGGCGTTGCAAGCGGACCATAAGTTTGCAGGCATATACCCTTATCCGGCGTTAAAGGGTGCTCATCAAGTTCAAAATTCAGCGGGTGTTATTAGTTTATTAGCGCATATTGCTGCAGATATTCAGGTAGATAAAAAAAGTATTGAAGAGGGTTTGCGCAAGGTGTCTTTAGCGGGACGCCTACAACAAATAAGTGCCGCCCCAGATATTTACTTGGACGTAGCGCATAACCAAGAATCCGCCATTGCTTTGGCTCGGTTTATTAAAGAGTTAAAAAGAGAGGGGAAAACGCACGCGGTTTTTTCTATTCTTTCAGACAAAAATGCGCAACAAGTTATCGAGCCTTTTATAGGGCTTATCGACCACTGGCATATAGCGCCGTTAAGCACAACACGGACTCAAGACGTTAATTGTTTAGATGCACTTCTTAGTCAGGAATTACTGCAAACCTGTTCACGATACAGCTGTATACAAACCGCTTTTAAGCAAGTAAAAAATACTGTCAAAAAACAAGATTTAGTTATATGTTTTGGTTCGTTTTATGTAGTCGAAGCGTGTTTAGAAGCGCTATAATGCCGAACAAATACCTATCAGTAACAGTTTGATTTCTTCTTATGGAACAAGCACTAAAACAACGTTTAATTGGCGCCGTTATTCTTATTTCTCTTGCCGTTATTTTTGTCCCCATGTTTTTTGGACAAAAGCCTACCGATTCAGGCGTTATAGCAATTGAAATCCCTGAAGCGCCGAAAGACCTAGACTATCGGATTTTAGCCTTGCCAGAACAAGAGCTTGAGGTGCTGGCCAAAGTTTCAGTTTCTGAAAATGATGGCGTTAAGGTGACCAACGTAACTATACCTGAGCCGCCTAAAATCAAACCGATAGAAGGTATTACAGCTTGGGTCGTTCAAGTCGGCAGTTTTTCCGATGAAAAAAATGCAAATATCTTATCCGACAAGTTAAGAAAAGCAGGGTTTACTGCCTTCGTTGAACAATCGGCGGTAAAAGAAGCTGAAATATATCGAGTTAGAATTGGCCCCGAATTAAATAAGGAAAAAGCAGAGGTAATCAGGATGAAACTCCAAAAAGAACAGATGTTAGCAAACGCCATTGTTGTTCAATATCCCTAGGTTTTAATCTGTGAGTATTAACGTTTTAAGTAATTTAATTTGGATAGATTATGTCATTATTGGCGTCATTTTTATTTCGGCGCTTATTGGCTTGTTTCGTGGTTTAATTAAAGAAGCTTTTTCACTGGGTACTTGGATTGCTTCAATTATCGTTGGCGTAAGATTTAGCCAGCCCTTCTCGGTTTTTTTGACTGATTATATCGAAGTGCCTTCAGTGCGAATTGCGGCTGCATTCATTATTCTTCTGTTATTAACCTTAATATTAGGTTCAATGCTATCGCATTTAGTCAGTCAGATTGTCGATAAAACGGGGCTTTCTGGTACAGATCGTTTTACCGGTTTTCTTTTTGGTATCGCGCGTGGCATGCTGGTTATGTCGGTTTTAGTCTTACTGGCGGGTTTAACGCCATTACCACAAGATTCTTGGTGGGTTGAATCGGTATTAATAGG
>DUCA01000220.1:0-1217 GCA_012960055.1 Cycloclasticus sp. | reverse complement strand
AAGGCAAAATTAATTATGTGTGGAATTGCTGGTGTTGTATCCCATCAAAATGTTAATCAAGAGTTGTACGAGGCATTAACTGTTCTTCAGCACCGTGGGCAGGATGCTGCAGGTATTGTTACATGTGAAGGCAGTCAACTGCACCTGCGAAAAGCAAATGGTTTGGTACGGGATGTATTCCACACCAGTCATATGCTGGAACTCACCGGCAACATGGGTATAGCGCATGTGCGTTACCCCACAGCAGGTTGCTCAAGCTCTGCTGAAGCCCAGCCATTTTATGTGAATTCCCCCTTTGGTATTACATTGGCGCATAACGGAAACTTAACCAATGCTGCTAAATTAAAACAAGAGCTATTTATTGATGATCAACGTCACGTTAATACCAATTCAGATTCAGAAATTTTATTAAATATCTTTGCGAATGAATTGCAGCGTTTAGGTAAGTTAAAGCTTAACGAAAATGATGTGTTTGAGGCTGTTTCAGCGGTTCACAAGCGTTGTGAAGGTGCTTATGCCGTTGTTGCAATGATTACTGGCTTTGGAGTCGTTGGGTTCCGCGATCCTAACGGTATTCGCCCCATTTGCTTTGGTGTTCGTGAAACAGATCAAGGTAGTGATTATATGATTGCTTCTGAATCGGTTGCTATGGATGCACAAGGTTTCAAATTAATTCGTGATATAGCCCCTGGCGAAGCTTTATTCATTAAAAAAGGTGGTGTTATTCACACAAAACAATGTGCTGAGAACCCACGCCTAACACCCTGTATCTTCGAATACGTCTATTTAGCACGCCCTGATTCTATTATAGATGATGTCTCTGTGTATAAATCTCGTCTGCGTATGGGTGAAAAGTTGGCTGAAAAAATCATGCGCCTACGACCTGATCACGATATTGATGTAGTGATTCCGATTCCTGATACCAGTCGTACCTCAGCATTACAATTAGCCAATAGACTGGACGTTAAATATCGAGAAGGCTTTATTAAAAACAGATACATCGGCCGAACTTTTATTATGCCAGGTCAACAGGAGCGCAAAAAATCGGTTAGACGTAAACTTAATGCCATTGATTTAGAATTTAAGGGTAAAAATGTATTGTTGGTTGACGACTCAATCGTACGCGGCACAACATCTGGCCAGATTATAAAACTAGCCCGTGAAGCCGGTGCAAATAAAGTTTACTTTGCCTCCGCAGCACCACCTGTGCGTTACCC
>DUCA01000219.1 GCA_012960055.1 Cycloclasticus sp. | reverse complement strand
CACTAATGGGCCCAAACTACGTTGCCCACAGCGTCGTAATTTTTCTTGCATCCAAATCGGCGTAGCTGCTGAACGATTTAAGCCTTTGATGACTCGTCCCAAGTAACGCGGACAATCTTCTGCTGCATCAACCACAACGTTTACTTTGTCATCAATGGTTGCTTTAAGGTTGCTTGGTTTATTAACGCTCATCGTAGTACCTACAAAGCAGGCAATCTCACGCGCAACACCTTCAATACTTAAGCAGTCAGCGCGATTAGGCGTTAAATCCACTTCAATAATGGTGTCGTCAAGCTGCAGGTAATCTCTTATATTTATGCCAACTGGTGCGTCGTTGGGCAATTCCATCAAGCCATCTGCCGATTCGGCTAAGCCCAGTTCTTGTTCAGAACACAGCATGCCATTGGATGGCTCGCCGCGTAATTTAGACGGTTTGATTTTGAAATCACCCGGTAATATAGCACCCACAGTGGCCACTGGAATTCGCAAATCAACGCGTACGTTACTGGCACCGCAGACAATATCTAAGGCATCAGCCTCGCCAATGGATACTTTACATAAACGTAATTTATCGGCGTTTGGGTGAGGCTCTACAGATAATACCTGACCCACCACAACACCCGTAAACTCGGCCGCTGCCGCAGCTACCGAATCCACTTCTAAACCCGCCATGGTTAATTTAGCGGTGAGTTCATCCGTTGGAATAGAGTAATCAACAAATTCTTTAAGCCATGCTTCATTTACTAACATTTTTAATTCCTACCTAGCTTAATTAAATTGTCTTAAAAACTTTAGATCGTTTTCAAAAAACAATCGTAGATCGTTGATTTTATAGCGAAGCATGGTTAGCCTTTCTACGCCCATGCCAAACGCAAAGCCCGTGTATTCATCAGAATCAATATCCATATGACGGAACACTTCTGGATGGATCATGCCGCAACCAAGCACCTCTAACCACCCCGTATGGCCACACACACGACACCCTTCGCCTTCGCACATCACGCATTCAATATCCACTTCTGCTGATGGCTCAGTGAAAGGGAAATAAGAGGGTCTAAATCGAACTTTTACATCTTTTTCGAAGAACGCTTTTAGAAACTCGCTAATAACGCCTTTTAAGTCGGCAAAGTTGATGTTTTTATCAACCACAAACCCTTCCACTTGGTGAAACATCGGTGTGTGAGTAATATCAGAGTCACAACGGTACACACGACCAGGCGCTATCACTTTAAGCGGTGGTTGCTGGTTCTCCATCACGCGGATTTGCACCGGTGATGTATGTGTTCTAAGCAAGGTGTGTTCATCAAAATAGAACGTATCATGCATGGCACGCGCGGGGTGATGCGCAGGGATATTAAGCGCTTCAAAGTTGTGAAAATCATCCTCAACTTCAGGCCCCATCGCCACGTCAAACCCAATACGGTTGAATATCTGCTCAATGCGTCGCATGGTGCGTGTCACCGGGTGTACACCGCCGACCGCTTGCCCGCGACCCGGTAGCGTTACATCAATAGTTTCTTCACGTAAACGCTGCGCCAATAATTCATTTTCAAGTTGAGTCTTACGCTGCTCTAATAAGGCTTGAAACTTTTGCTTAGCCTCGTTAATGACCGCGCCTACCTTTGGGCGCTCTTCAGGAGAAAGGCTTCCTAGCGTTTTCATCTGACGTGTAAACACGCCTTTTTTACCTAGGCAGGACACGCGAATCTCTTCAACAACAGACAATGAGTCTGCTGCCACTAATTCTTTTTCCGCCTGCTCAACAATGCTTTGTAATGAATTTTCCACGTTGTTATCTTTTTACTTAATCCAAATAAATAAGGGAAAGGCCAACAGACCTTTCCCTCACGACTTACTTTTCAGTTCGTAGTAATTGCTTTAGCAAAAACATGAGTAACGTTAATTACTCGAACTTGGTTTTCTACAGCTTAGATTTCGCAGTCGCTACCAATTGCGAAAACGTATCTTTATCAAACACAGCAAGATCAGCTAATACTTTTCTGTCCAAACCAATAGATGCTTTCTTAAGGCCATTCATGAAGCGGCTGTATGATAAACCACAGCTGCGTGCACCGGCATTAATACGAGCAATCCACAATGCGCGAAATTGACGTTTTCTTTGACGACGATCTCGGTATGCATACTGACCGGCTTTAATGACTGCTTGTTTAGCAACACGGTAAATACGGCTACGTGCTCCGTAATAACCCTTTGCTTGCTTTAATACTTTTTTGTGTCTTGCTCTTGCAACGACACCGCGTTTAACTCTTGGCATTTCTAATCCTCAATAAATCTTAAATTAACTATAAGGCAACATACGAGTCACGCTTTTCATATCATGGGCGTGAATCAATGATGCTTTACGTAGTTGACGCTTACGTTTGGTGGTTTTTTTGGTCAAAATGTGACGCAAGTGAGCTTGCTTACATTTAAAAGCGCCGGTACCCGTTTTTTTAAAACGTTTGGCTGCTCCGCTGTTTGTCTTCATCTTTGGCATTACTTAACTCCGTTAATTAATTTTTTTCGGTGCCATAACCATAATCATTTGGCGACCTTCAAACTTTGGCCATTGCTCGACCACTGCTAATTCTTCTAAATCTTTTTCTACGCGTTTCAACAACTCCATACCCAGTTCTCTATGGGCCATTTCTCTACCGCGGAATCTTACTGTGATTTTGGTTTTATCCCCGTTTTCTAAAAATGAACGCAGGTTACGTAATTTAACGTTGTAATCACCAATATCTGTTCCAGGTCTAAATTTAATTTCTTTAACCTGAACATTCTTTTGTTTCTTTTTTGACGCCTGCAATTTCTTACTGGCTTCAAATTTAAACTTGCCGTAGTCCATAATCTTACAAACTGGCGGCTTAGCTGTCGGAGAAACCTCAACAAGGTCTAACTCCACATCAGAAGCCATTTTTTTCGCTTCTGCTAACGTAACAACACCTATTTTTTCACCTTTGTGATCAATAAGCCTTACGTTAGGAATCGTAATGTCTTCGTTTATTCTTACTTTTTTTGTTGCGATCTTACAATCTCCAAAATATTAATTTAGATAAAAACAAAAAGTCCTTTTAAGATTCTAATGCATTACGCTCAGCAACATTGGTTGCCAATAATGTAATAAAGTCTCCAGGAGTGAAATTACCCATGTTTTTACCACTTAAAGAACGTACTGCTAACTCGTTACTTTCGACTTCTTTATCGCCGATAACAACAAGGTATGGAATACGCTTTAAAGTGTGCTCGCGAATTTTAAAGCCGATCTTCTCATTTCTCAAGTCTAATTTAACTCTGATACCTTGTTTTTGAAGGATTTTTGCAATTTTTGACACATATTCGTTGTTTTTGTCCGTAATGGACATCAAAACAACTTGTGTTGGTGCCAACCACACGGGGAATTTTCCGGCGTATTCTTCAATTAAAATACCGATAAAACGTTCCAATGAACCCAAAATCGCACGATGTAACATCACCGGTGATTGTCGCGAACCATCCTCCGCAATATATTGCGCGTCTAAGCGATCTGGCATAGAAAAATCCACTTGAATGGTACCGCACTGCCAAACACGGTCTAAGCAATCTTTTAGAGAAAACTCAATTTTAGGACCATAAAACGCACCTTCGCCTGGCTGCAAGTCCCAATCTAGGTTTTTAGCGTTCAACGCCTCTTCTAACGCTTTTTCTGACTTGTCCCATACCTCATCCGAGCCCACGCGTTTTTCGGGGCGTGTTGATAGCTTGATGATAATATCTGTAAAGCCAAAGTCTGCATACACCTCATACAGCAAATCAATGAAGTCAGACACTTCAGATTGAACCTGATTTTCTGTGCAGAAGATATGCGCGTCGTCTTGGATGAAATTACGCAAACGCATCAAGCCATGCAATGTACCTGAGGGCTCATTACGGTGGCAAGAACCAAATTCTGCCATTCTTAATGGTAAGTCTCGGTAACTTTTTAAACCTTGGTTATAAATCTGTACGTGGCACGGGCAATTCATCGGCTTAACAGCATATTCACGACTATCTGATTCAACCGTAAACATATCGTCGTGGAACTTATCCCAATGGCCGGACTTTTCCCATAATGACTTATCAACCAATTGCGGCGTACGTACCTCAACATAATTATGTTCTTGAAGCTTTGAACGAATATATTGCTCAATCGTACGGTAAATACTCAGGCCAGCGTCATGCCAAAAAATCATGCCCGGCGCTTCTTCTTGTATATGGAACAAATCCAAGGCTTTTGATATTTTACGGTGGTCGCGTTTTTCCGCTTCTTCAATTCGATGCAGGTACTTTTTCAGTGCCTTTTTGTCGCCCCAAGCGGTACCGTAAACACGTTGGAGCATTTCATTGTTTGAATCGCCACGCCAATAAGCGCCAGCCAGTTTTGTTAGCTTAAAGGCTTTTAAGCTGCCGGTATGCGGCACATGCGGTCCGCGGCATAAATCGGTAAAGTCACCTTGCTTATATAATGACAACACTTCATCTTGCGGGATGCTTTCGATGATCTGCGCTTTGTATTCTTCGTTTTTCTCTCTGAAAAACGCAACCGCGTCATCACGCGATAATTCAAAACGCTCAACAGCAATGGCTTCTTCAGCAAGTGCTGTCATCTTCTTTTCAATTTGTTCTAAATCATCTGGAGTAAAAGACCGTTCAAACGCGAAGTCGTAAAAGAAACCGTTATCAATAACTGGACCAATGGTGACTTGCGCTGTTGGAAATAACTGCTTCACTGCTTGTGCCAGCAAATGCGCGGTTGAATGTCGAATAACATCCACACCCTCTTCATCTCGCGCGGTAACGATCGCAAGCGTCGCATCATTTTCAATAACAAACGATGCGTCAACCAGCTCATCATTCACCTTACCCGCTAAGGTGGCTTTTGCTAAACCTGCGCCAATATTGGCGGCAACATCAAGCACGCTGACAGCTTGTGAAAACTCACGCTGACTTCCATCGGGTAATGTTATGACTGGCACGGTAGAACCTTGTATGTAGTATAGAGGGGATAGGTTTCGTTAGAAAATTGGTAGGCACGAGTGGATTCGAACCACCGACCTCACCCATGTCAAGGGTGCGCTCTAACCAACTGAGCTACGCGCCTTCAAGCCAACTTTCAAGACCGCGTATTGTACTTAAAGTTGGCGCGTTAGTGAAGCCATACGCGTTTTTAACTTAAAAATTAAGAACTCAATATAGCGAAATCTTGCAGCCGGTTTATCTCATCACGCACTTTTGCTGCGTCTTCAAACTCCAAATCACGCGAATGCTGGTACATTTTCGCTTCCAGTGTTTTGATGTTTTTAACCATCTGTGCAGGCGATAGCGCTTGATATTTAGCCGCCTCTTCCGCCATCTTTTTCATCGTGGAGCGTTCAGATCGTTTTGACCCTTCCATGATGTCGGTGACTTTTTTAACAATACCTTTCGGTGTTATCCCGTGTTTTAGGTTAAACGCCTGCTGGGCTTCTCGCCGACGATGGGTTTCATCCATCGCCCGCTGCATTGAACCGGTAATTTTATCGGCATATAAAATGGCCATGCCTTTAACGTTACGCGCTGCACGCCCCATGGTTTGAATCATCGACACTTCCGAACGTAAGAAGCCTTCTTTATCTGCGTCTAAAATAGCTACTAACGAGACTTCCGGAATATCCAAACCTTCACGTAACAAATTAATACCAATCAACACGTCGAACACGCCCAACCTCAAGTCGCGAATAATCTCAACGCGTTCAACCGTATCAATATCCGAATGCAAATAACGCACTTTAACGCCGTATTCCATTAAGTAATCAGTCAAATCTTCCGACATGCGTTTGGTTAACGTCGTCACCAGCACTCGCTCTTCTAACTTCACCCGCTTGTTAATTTCAGACAATAAATCGTCCACCTGCGTGGTGGCAGGCCGAACCTCAATAACCGGATCTAACAGGCCTGTCGGCCTCACCACCTGTTCTATGATCGCGCCAGAACGCTCTATTTCATATTTAGCAGGCGTGGCTGAAATATAAACCGTTTGCGGCGCTTTGGCCTCAAACTCATCAAAACGCATCGGCCGATTATCCAGCGCCGATGGCAACCTAAAGCCGTATTCAACCAAGGTTTCTTTGCGCGAACGGTCCCCCTTGTACATCGCACCCACCTGCGGCACCGTGACATGCGATTCATCTATAAATAACAAAGCATTGTCCGGCAAGTAATCAAATAACGTCGGTGGAGCATCGCCAGGATTTCTGCCCGACAAATAGCGCGAATAATTTTCAATGCCGGAGCAATAGCCAATTTCTCGCATCATTTCAATATCAAACTTTGTTCGCTCTTCTAAACGCTGCGCCTCCACCAATTTATTTAGCGAACGTAATTGCTCCAAGCGAATAGCCAATTCAGATTTAATCTTGTCGATCGATTCAACAATCGTTTCGCGCGGCGTCACGTAGTGCGAAATAGGGAAAATGGTATAGCGAGGAATCCGCTGAACAATCTCGCCCGTAAGCGGATCAAACAACGACAAACGTTCTATCTCATCGTCAAATAACTCCACCCGTATCGCGTCCTGATCTGACTCCGCCGGAAAAATATCAATCACATCGCCGCGCACGCGGTAGGTCGCCCTCAACAACTCAACGTCGTTTCGCTTGTATTGCATATCCGTCAGTTGACGAATAATCTCGCGTTGGCTAACGCGCTCACCGCGCGATAAATGCAAAATCATACTGAAATACAATTCAGGATCGCCCAAACCGTAGATACACGACACACTGGCAACAATCACCGCATCATCTCGCTCCATCAACGCCTTGGTGGCCGATAAGCGCATTTGTTGAATGTGCTCGTTTAACGACGCATCTTTATCAATAAACGTATCCGACGCAGGCATATACGCCTCGGGCTGATAATAATCGTAATACGACACGAAATACTCAACGGCGTTATCTGGCAAAAATTCTTTAAGCTCGCCATACAACTGCGCCGCCAATGTTTTGTTATGCACCAACACCAACGCTGGGCGTTGCAATTGCGCGATGGTATGCACCATCGTAAACGTCTTACCCGACCCCGTTACACCCAATAAGGTCTGATTTGCTTCGCCATGCTCGATACCTTCAACCAGTGCTTTTATGGCCTTAGGCTGGTCGCCCGCCGGCTTAAAAGGTGAATGTATCTCGAATTTTTTATTCATAGGGATTTTGCATACACGCCGCATCTAGTAGAATGCACTATTTAGGATCAAGTAGCCTTGAATTTTATTCCAAAAAGACAAACTGCGCCCTATTAAGCTGACTTTTATTTACAGAGAACTAACACCGATGAGCATTCAACTATCACAACGCGTTCAACGCATCAAACCATCCCCAACCCTTGCTGTTACTGCAAGAGCCGCTGCTTTAAGAGCTGCCGGACAAGACATTATTGGCCTAGGCGCTGGCGAACCCGATTTCGACACCCCTGAACACATTAAACAAGCCGCTAGAGACGCCATTAATTCTGGCAAAACTAAATACACGGCAGTAGACGGCACGGTTGAACTTAAAAACGCCATCATCAGTAAACTAAAACGCGATAATGGACTGGAATATCAAGCCGACCAAGTTCTCGTGTCATGCGGCGGCAAACAAAGCTTCTTCAATTTAGCGCAAGCATTATTAGACGATGGCGACGAAGTGATTATTCCTGCGCCATATTGGGTGTCTTACCCAGATATGAGCTTATTGGCAGGCGGCGTACCGGTGATTGTTCAGGCTGGACAAGAGCAAGCATTCAAAATCACGCCTGAACAGCTTGAAGCAGCCATCACACAAAAAACTAAATTGGTTGTTATCAACAGCCCATCCAACCCAAGCGGCAAAGCTTATACAAATGACGAACTAGCCGCGCTTGGCGAAGTGCTTCTTAAACACCCCAATATTTTAGTGGCCACCGATGATATGTACGAACATATCCTTTGGTGTGATGAACCGTTCAGCAATATCGTCATGGCTTGCCCAGCACTGTACGACCAAGCCATTGTACTCAACGGCGTATCAAAAGCTTATTCAATGACCGGCTGGCGTATTGGTTACGCAGCAGGCCCTGTAGATCTGATGAAAGCGATGAAAAAAATTCAATCGCAAAGCACATCAAACCCAACGTCTATTTCGCAATACGCCGCACAAGCCGCCTTAGAAGGCGACCAATCATGCATTAGCGAGATGTTAGTCGCGTTTAAAGAGCGTCACGACTACGTGGTTGAAAAATTAAACAAGATAGAGGGCGTTAGCTGCATTACATCCGACGGCACGTTCTACTGCTTCCCAGACTTTAACCCTGCTCTTAATCGTATGAGTGACATTGACAACGACGTTGATTTAGCCGAATACATTCTCGAAAAGTCCGGTGTAGCGCTAGTTCCAGGTTCAGCATTCGGGCTAGATGGGCACATGCGAATTTCGATTGCCACCAGCATGGAAAACCTCGTAAACGCCATGGATCGAATTGCAAAGCTACTAAACTAAAATAAATAGTCTTTTTGGTCAATTTACTATTGACCAAAACAGCCGCGTTTCGTAAGATACGCGGCCTGAACAATTCCTCTGTAGCTCAGCTGGTAGAGCAAATGACTGTTAATCATTGGGTCACTGGTTCGAATCCAGTCGGAGGAGCCAATATAATCAAAGAGTTAGTGTAAAAACTAGCTCTTTTTTTATGCCTTAGGTTTTTCGGGTCAAAGATAGGTCAAGGTTCAAGCTAGATTCTACGATTCAAGGCAAAGCCAGTTGTAGCATGGCTCACAGGGCATAAACATACCCCTTTCCCTTTATTCAGCTTGCAGCTTGCTGTCCTACCAAAGCACTCCCATTCACCCGCCCTATCAGCTTTATCACTTTCATATAGCGTTTATAAGCCCAAGCATGACCTGCCCTGACCATTTGTTTGTTTATATTCAAAGAGCCCACAAAAAGGCGCCCAACAGTTCGACCATATCGGTCAATTGTTACCAACGATTTAATCGCCTACTTCAGCCTTAAAGATGCCATGTCCATGCCACATGCAAGGCGTTAACATAAGGCGTAACCGACTCCCTAGCATCAGAGAAAAGGGCCGATGGACCCGTTAGTGTTTCTTTAAAGAAGTGTTCAAAACCTACGTGTAATTCATTGCCATTTTTAGCTTCCCAGCTCAACCCAACACTCGCTTGATGAATAGGGTTTGGGGTTAATAAACTAAACGTCGTTGACTCTATCTTATTTGAGTTAGGCCTTTTCCCATAGGCATACCCCGCTCTTAACGTAAGTCTTTTAGACGCAAGATACGTTAAGCCTAAACGATAATTGGTCTGATTGCTCTGCCAACCAAAGGCGCTACCAGAAGCACTACCAATTTGGGGGCCGCCCGGCGCTAATGAATTTAATACACTATTACCCAAGGCTTTTACTTCGCTAAAGTCAATTCGTTGGATATCCAAAGCAATCATCCATTTCTCGTTCGGCCTAACCGCCGCACCAATACTGTAATTAGCGGGGACATCGAAACTACCTTCCGAAAATAAGCCCTTGTATTCATCAAATTCTTGCATATACACTTTGCTTGAATAGGCGGCACCGAGTGATAGCCAAGGTGTAATTTCACCATACCAACCAACACGTACTCCAGCACCAAAAGCAATATCGTG
>DUCA01000218.1 GCA_012960055.1 Cycloclasticus sp. | reverse complement strand
GTTGAAGACAGTATTGTTACGCTGGAAAGTGATAAAGCCTCAATGGATATCCCAAGTACATCTGCGGGTATCGTAAAAGAAATTTTAGTGTCGCTAGGTGACAAAGTTGTTGAAGGTAATACCCTGATAAAACTTGAGAGTAGTGATGCTGGTTCAGCGCAGAGCAAGCCTGAGCGCGAAGATATTCCTGTGGCGAAACAGGCATCTGTTCCAGCAGGGGATTTGCATGCTGAAGTACTTGTCATGGGCGCTGGACCTGGTGGCTATACGGCAGCATTTAGAGCAGCTGATCTCGGTAAAAAAGTGGTATTGGTTGAACGTTATTCATCGCTTGGCGGTGTGTGTTTGAATGTCGGTTGTATTCCTTCTAAAGCACTGCTGCATCAAGCCCAAGTGATTCATGAAGCGGCAGAGATGGCGGCGCATGGGGTTACGTTTGAACCACCAAAATTAGATATTGATGGTATTCGCGGCAATAAAGAAAATATTATCAAACGTCTAACAGGTGGTTTGGCGGGCCTAGCAAAACAACGCAACGTGACGGTTGTAACAGGGTATGCTAATTTTTCTTCGAGCCATTCTGTGGAAGTAGAAAATGAAGGCATAAAGCAAATAATTTCGTTTGATAATGCAATCATTGCTGCTGGCTCTCAACCCGTCAAAATACCAGGTTTTCCCTACGAAGATGAGCGCCTGATGGATTCAACCGATGCGCTTGCATTAGCAGATGTTCCCGAAACGATGCTCGTTATTGGTGGCGGGATTATTGGTCTTGAAATGGCGACGGTTTATCACGCGTTGGGTTCTAAAATCAGCGTCATTGAGTTAATGGATCAGCTTGTAGCAGGCTGTGATAAAGACTTGGTTAAACCGTTACATAAGCGACTATCTAAGCAGCTAGAGAATATTTATTTAAAAGCTAAAGTCACCGCCATCGAATCAATAGATGGCGGATTGAAAGTGACTTTTGAGGGTGACAATGTTCCGGAATCAGCCGTTTACGACAGAGTTCTTCTGTCGGTTGGTCGTAGCCCGAACGGTAAGCTAATAGCGGCTGATAAGGCCGGTGTGTCGATTGATGACCGCGGATTTATTTCTGTAGATGCGCAAATGCGCACCAATGTGCCGCATATTTTTGCCATTGGCGACGTTGTGGGTAACCCCATGTTGGCGCATAAAGCGGTCCATGAAGCTAAAGTAGCCGCAGAAGTTATCGCGGGAGAAAAGGTCGCCTTTGATCCCATGACCATTCCATCCGTAGCGTATACCGATCCAGAAATTTCATGGATGGGTTTAACCGAAACAGCAGCAAAAGCAGACGGTACCAAATACGAAAAGTCTATTTTTCCTTGGGCGGCGAGTGGTCGCGCACTGAGTATTGGTCGCGATGAAGGCTTGACTAAAATATTATGGGATCCTGAAACAAAACGTATTTTAGGCGCAGGTATCGTGGGAGCAAATGCCGGTGAGCTGATTGCCGAAGCCGTGCTGGCACTGGAAATGGGCGCGGATGTTGATGATCTTTGTTTAACCATTCACCCACACCCAACGCTCTCAGAGACATTGGGCTTTGCTGCTGAAATGCAGGCGGGTAACATCACTGATTTGTACATCAAAAAGAAGTAAGTAGAGGCCTTCATGACGGTAGTTTTAAACTCCACAAAACACGGCGGTGCCGGTGAGCCATTAATTATTCTGCATGGCTTGTTTGGCAGTGCGCGTAATTGGCAAGGCATTGCTAAGTTGTTGGCGGAGCGCTATTGTGTTTATACACTGGATTTGCGTAATCATGGTTCATCTCCGCATGCTGATGGGATGGATTATCCATCCATGGCGGCAGATATAACGGCGTTTATGAATCAAAATAATTTAGAGCAGGCAACGGTTCTTGGGCATAGCATGGGCGGTAAAGTAGCGATGCAATTAGCCTTAACAGCGCCAGATAAAGTGAGTCGGCTCATTATTGTGGATATTGCGCCAGTCGCTTATCAACATAATTTTAATGATGTGCTAGCCGGCTTTTATCACGTGCCGCTTGATAAGGTGACCTCCCGAAAAGAAGCCGATCAATATTTAGCAGAAAAAATAGAGGTAGTGAGTTTGCGCCAGTTTTTATTACAGAACCTAATACCCAGTGCTGCTGGCAGGTTTGAATGGCGCGTTAATTTGGCTAGCATCGAAAAAAACATGTCAGCGATTATGGGCTTCCCAGCGAATGCAACGCAGGCGTGTTTTGATAAGCCAAGCTTGTTTATTAATGGTGAAAGATCAAGTTACTTGGCGCCTCGATATCGTTCTTCAGTCGCTGACACCTTTCCAAATGCTGAGTTTGAAACGGTATTAAAAGCAGGGCACTGGCCACATATAGAGTCTCCTTCCGCGTTCATGGAGATCTTAAATCAGTTTCTAGGTTAAATAAGTTTTCAAGTTCTGTTCTTTTTAGCCGATAACAATGGCATGAAGATAATCAAGCAATTTTATATTGCTCTGGTCGCCGCGCTGATGTCATTTGGCGTTCAAGCAAGACAATATCAAGCAACTATTACTGATTCGCAATGGCAGTTTTAGGGAAACCGGACTGCCTGTTTTTTAACGCATACCATTGCGTAGTATGGAATAGGTGTTTTTGAGCAAAAATCGGGTGAGCCTGTTCGCTTTATATTGACATCGAAATCATATGTGCCACCAATTCAAACGGCTATGCTAAGTTCGGTGCCGCCTGTTTGGATGCATGATGTACCTTCATTGGAATTAGGTGCTGTAAAAGCTGACTTGCATAGAGTGCTTGTTGATAGCGCCGTGTCAGAAAGGATGTTACAGGAGCTTTCTAACGGCCACTTTCAGCAATTCAGTTATCAATCTAAACGCGCTGGCAGCAAAATAAATATTGTGGTGTCGTCTGTAAACTTCTTGGACGGCATGGTGTAACACGAATTGTGTCGACAACAGTTATTGCCATTCAGTTGAAAAGACGTTCATTATCAATGGTCATTGTTTGGTAGTTTAAGTTCGGCGATTTCACATAAAAATAAACGCTTGTTAACGAAGGCAGTCACCTACATAAAAGAAGCAGGTGATGCAGGAAGAATTGATTTGATTCGCGGTACGGAAGAGCCGTCGGTTAAAGATGGCCGTCGAGTTTATGATAAACGTATCCAAGCCATTCGTGCCTACCTTATTGAGCAGGGCGTTTCTGCAGAGCAAGTTGTTGCCTTAAATGACCCTGAAGAGGTGGATACGCCGGAAGGAAGTGTGCGAATAAAAGTCGCAGGCCCAGAGCCATTTAGGCACCTTTATTTTAGGTCGGGTTCAATCAGTTTGAATAAGCGTGATAACAGCAAATTAGATTACTTATTAGAATACATGCGCTTGCAAAAGCCTGACGGCACTTTGGTATCAAAAGGTTATAGGGATAGTAAAGGCCCTCGCCAAGCCAATTTGGCAGTGTCTAAGAAGCGTTTAAATGCAGTCAAAAAGTATTAAATTTCACACGGCGTGAAAGGAGACCGTATTGTTACCAAAGCTATGGTGAAAGTCGGCCAACTGCTACCAATAGGTGCCCGACAGGTCGTCAATTAAATAGGCGTGTCGATATTTCAATTTCAGGGTAATACGCCATGACACCAGATTAGACTATAGCGCCAAGTGCCTAGTCAATCAGGTATAATTCTCACATTCAAATTTTTAAGTTGCGAGTAATACCATGTCGAAGCAAGAAGTTAATAAAGTTGTTTTAGCCTACTCAGGCGGATTAGATACCTCCGTTATCCTTAAATGGCTGGAAGATGTTTACGATTGTGAAGTCGTGACATTTACCGCTGATTTAGGGCAGGGCGAGGAAGTTGAACCGGCGCGTGCTAAGGCAGAGTCCTACGGTATTAAAGAAATTTATATCGACGACCTCAAAGAAGAGTTCGTGCGTGATTTCGTGTTTCCAATGTTCCGCGCCAATACCATTTACGAAGGTGAATACCTACTTGGCACGTCCATCGCTCGGCCTTTAATTTCAAAGCGATTGATTGAAATTGCCAATGAAACTGGTGCGGATGCTATTTCACATGGCGCAACGGGTAAAGGTAATGATCAGGTGCGTTTTGAGTTGGGTGCTTATGCGCTTAAACCAGACGTTAAAATTATCGCGCCTTGGCGTGAATGGGATTTGACCTCACGTGATTCATTATTGGCTTATGCTGAAAAAGCGGGTATTGCCGTTGAGATGAAACGTGGTAAAAAATCACCGTACTCAATGGATGCGAACTTGCTACACATTTCATACGAAGGCGATATTTTAGAAGATCCTTGGGTTGAACCGGAAAAAGACATGTGGCGTTGGTCGGTGTCGCCTGAAGCTGCGCCAGATGAAGCGACTTACCTAGAATTGGAATATAAAGCCGGTGATATTGTGGGGGTAAATGGCCAAGCCATGTCGCCAGCAACCGTATTGGCTGAATTGAACGCAGTGGGTGGTGCCAACGGCATTGGCCGCGCAGATATTGTGGAAAATCGCTATGTGGGCATGAAAGCCCGCGGTTGTTACGAAACACCGGGCGGAACTATTATGCTGAAAGCGCATCGTGCAATTGAGTCCATTACATTAGACCGTGAAGTGACACATTTAAAAGATGAGTTGATGCCGCGCTACGCGAGCTTGATTTATAACGGTTACTGGTGGAGTCCTGAACGCGAAATGCTACAAACGATGATTAACGCGTCACAAGTGACGGTGAATGGTCGCATTCGTTTAAAATTGTACAAAGGCAATGTGATTGTTGTGGGACGTGAATCCTCAACAGACAGCTTGTTTGATGAAAATATCGCCACGTTTGAAGACGATGGCGGTGCATACGACCAAAAAGATGCGGCGGGTTTTATCAAATTAAACGCCTTGCGCATGAGAATTGCAGCAAGAAAACGTTTGTAGTTTGCAAAAAAACGCCCTCCAAACTGCAGAGGGCGCAAAAGGACTCTTGATACGAATGAAGTCGACAGAGCCGTTGTTAGACGCTGCAATTAAGAGTTGCTGATAGCTTGCGGGTATATTTAACGCTTGGGAATGTGGCATATTGTCGCAGGGTGAAAAGATGGCATCTCGACAACCATTAACAGCTATTCCTACCCATGTTTTTATGGGTTTCTTAGGATCTGGTAAAACCAGCGCCATTCTTAATTTGTTTGAGACTAAGCCTGCTGATGAGCACTGGGCTGTGCTGGTTAACGAATACGGTCAGTTAGGCATCGATGGCGCGCATTACCAATCACAAGGGATCACGGTAAAAGAAATCCCCGGTGGTTGCATGTGTTGCGCATCCGGCGTACCTATGCAGGTGGCCATCAATAAATTGCTGAAACAATCACGCCCCGATCGATTATTTGTTGAAACAAGTGGCTTAGGTCATCCTGATGGTGTATTGAAAACGCTGAACGGCGAGCACTTTCAAAAAGCCCTATCGTTAAAAGCAAGTTTTTGTCTGTTAGACCCTGAAAAATTACTGAACCCGGCAAGGTATGCCAATGGCCTTCTGGAGCAACAAATAGCCTTGGCCGATATATTGATTGCGAATAAAGTGGATTTAGCATCAACACCTGCGATGGACAAATTTGATAGTTTAGTTGAACACTGTTTGGTGCCTAAATTGATTGTCGCTAAAACAAGCTTTGGGGTGATTGATTCGAATTGGCTTGAGCTGGAGCCGGTGGTTGGTCGAGAGAAGGATGCGGTTTCTTTGAACGCCACATTATCGGCAGATGAACCAACAGTGTCGGTATTTAGTCGGGCATTTAACCTCGAGCAGTTGTTCTGTCGGCAAAAACTTGAGGAACTATTTAAGCGTACGCAACCTACCCGCATCAAAGCCATTTGCCAAACCGATAATGGCTGGTTGCTATTCAACGGTGAGGGGGAACGATTAACGATGACAATCATCCAAGGGCAACAGCAAAGTCGCTTCGATATTATCTTAGAATCAACCCGTGCTAAAGAACGATTAGAGCAGGAAATAGAGAGCTGTATTTTATAGTGAGCCCTTAACCCACTCGATTAGGGTGCGACAATTTGTCACATTTCCAAAAACAAATAGCAGCAGTAAAATATCTCTCATTGTAAAAAGGAGAGAGTTTTGTGAGGCAGTTCAAACTTAGTTTATTATCAGTAGCCATCGTAGCAATATCTGCTAATGCGGCTGATTACAGCAACCAAACCATTATTGTTGAAGGCAGCAGCATGCGCCCCGGTGAGTTTGGTGTGGCGCCAGATTCGTTAGCCCTCAAAGACACCGCTGCATTGTTAAAGCGTGTACCAGGCGCAAACGTTAACCGTAATGGTCCGTTAACGGGTATAGCTTCTTACCGTGGTCAATTTGGTGGCCGTATTAATGCCGTTGTGGATGGTATGTCTTGGAAAGAAGTGGGACCCAATAGTATGGATCCTCCGTTGAGTCACATTCCAGCGTCATTAACAGAAAACTTAACCGTTTATAGGGGTATTGCGCCAGTCAGCAGTGGCATTGAAACCATTGGCGGTTCAATGACGGCAGAGTCACGCAAAAGTCATTTCACAAATGGCGATGCATTTGAATTCCACGGCCTTGCATCATTAGGCTATAGCGAAGCCGATAATGGCTTAACCAGCAGTGTATTAGCAACGTATGCGAATGATAGTCACCGTTTTCATGCTAGCGTTAGTCAAGAAAAAGGAAGCGATTACGAATTTGACGGCAGCAAATCTGTTGACCCGGGTCAATACGATCGTGATGCCTATACAGTCGGATATGGCACAAGGTTTGGCGCACATAAATTAGGTTTTAATTACAGTAATAATGATACTGGGCACACAGGATCGCCGTCGTTACCGATGGATATTATTTTTGTAAGAGGTGGTATTTTCTCTGCTGATTATAGTGTGAGATTAGGTGAAGGCCGTTCATTCGAAACATCTTATTACTATCAAGATATGCGTCATTTAATGAATAATTTCACCTTACGGTCTAATGGGGTTATGGCAAATAAGTACCGCCAAAATTTAACGACAGTTGATGGGGGTGGTTTGTCTATGGTCTATCACATGCCATTGTCTGGTGGTGATATCAGCTTAGGGCTTGAAGGTGACCAGTCTACTCATGATGGGGTGATTACAGACCCGACAAATGGAATGTTCTATACGGATAATTTTAATGGGGCCGAGAAAAACCGTTACAGCGCTTTTGCTGAGTGGAAAGGAGATATTGATGTCGAGTTAGAGCTTGAAGTGGGGGTTCGTTATACGCAGATAGAAATGGATTCTGATGATGTTGCTTCAAGTATGGCAATGATGAATGCCAATGTCAGAGCATTACGTGACGGCTTTAATCAAAGTGACTTGTCGCAAACTGATCACAACTGGGATTTAGACATAATCCTAAGAAAATCATTATCAGATACCTTAACGGCAGAAGTAGGTTTTGCCCGAAAAATGCGTTCACCATCCTATCAAGAACGTTATTTATGGGTTCCTCTGGAGGCGACAGGTGGTTTAGCGGATAACAGGGTCTATATTGGTGATGTGAATTTAGATTCTGAAACAGCCTACCAGTTTGAAGCCGGTCTAGAATATGCTTCCAATGGGTTGTATTTGGCGCCGAGAGCCTTTTACCATCGCGTCAATGATTATATCCAAGGAGAGGCGACCACTAATGCGGCTGCTATAGCCGTGGGCGGTGCGTCAACGCTAGAATTTACAAATGTCGATGCTGAGTTATACGGTATGGATGTTGAATGGGGTTATGAGCTGGCCGATGAATGGCGTTTAGACGGCTCGGTGAGCTATGTGCGTGGCCGTCGACGTGATGGTGGCGGTGATAACCTGTACCGTATCGCGCCATTGAACACTCGGGCACAATTAACGTATGAGCAATCTAATTGGTCAATAGCAACAGAAGTAGAGGCTTATTCTGCTCAAAATGATGTGGCTGATTACAATAATGAGATGAAATCAGCAGGCTATGCGTTGTTAAATATTCGCGCGGACATTGAGCCGGTTGCTAGCATGAGCATTGGGTTTGGGATTGAGAATTTGTTAGATAAAGACTACGCAGACCATACGGCTGCAATTAATAGAGCCGTAGGTAATGATGATGTGGCTGTGGACGATAAAGTACCAGGCCAAGGTCGTAATGTGTATATTACAGCCAGTTACGAATGGTAAGTTTCACCTAATACACACAGGAAAAACGCAGGCTAGTCCTGCGTTTTTTTATGGTTGCAATAAAACAAATGATCAAATTTTAAGCAAGCCTGCCGGATGTTGGATTGTGAAAAGATGTTGTCCACAACGGCTAAATTCGTAATGCCAGCTTGTACAAGTGGTGCGGCATTTTCTAATGTAATGCCGCCAATGGCAACAATGGGTATAGCTAGAGTGTTTAGCGCGTCTTTGATGAGCTGAGTATTGGCTAACGGTACGCCTGGTTTGGTTGACGAATGAAAAAAGCGACCGAAGGCAACGTAATCAGCGCCGTTTGTTTCGGCCTTAATAGCCAGTTCAAGTTGGTGGTGGCAGGTCGCGCCGATAATGGCTTTTTCGCCTAATAGTTTACGTGCCTGTTGAATGGATCCGTCAGATTGTCCTAAATGTACACCTTCAGCTTGGCAGGCGAGTGCAAGCGCTGGGTCATCGTTAATAATAAGCGGCGTGTCATACTTTAAGCACAGTGCGTGGATGGTTTTTGCTCGATGTAGCTTTTCTGTGGCTGTGCTTGTTTTGTCTCGGTACTGTAATAGCGCAAGCTTGCCTTGTAATGCGTGTTCAATTTGTTCGAGTAACAGCGCAGTGTTTGGCTGGTTTGGCGTAATGGCGTACAGCCCTTTTCGGCATTTTATTGTATTCATTTTGTGTCGATATGGCCGCGAGAAGGGAACGCTTGGCCTTTGCCGATTTTTCTAGCGTGGCGAATGGCCTGATCAGTGTAAGTTTGTGCTT
The DNA here is from genome assembly GCA_012960055.1 of Cycloclasticus sp. Classification (GTDB taxonomy): domain Bacteria; phylum Pseudomonadota; class Gammaproteobacteria; order Methylococcales; family Cycloclasticaceae; genus Cycloclasticus. Next base: position 725 of record DUCA01000218.1, on the reverse strand, counting down.
GCTCTACAGCGCTGGGTATTGATTCGCCTTTTGCAATCAACGCAGCAATGGCAGATGCTAACGTACAGCCGGTACCGTGATATTCCCCATGAAGTCGAATCCAACTGTATTGCTGGCTAGCGGCGTTTGCTTGAAATAGGTGATTAATGATTTGCTCGCCGTGTTCATGCCCGCCCGTTATAAGCACGTTTTTAGCGCCTTGTTTTAACAAGGTTTTTCCAAGCGAATCGATGCTGCTATTGGTCGATAGACTGCAAAGCTTTACAGCCTCTAGCGTATTCGGGGTTAGCACATCGACAAGCGGCAACAAGGTGTCGGCTATAGTGCGAATGAGTTTTTCGCTCGCCAATGCGGTGCCGTCGCCGCTGGCTAAAATGGGGTCAAACACAACAGGGATATTAGGGTGTTTTAGCACAACGTTAACAATGGCTTCAACGCATTCAACTGATCCCGTTAAGCCAATTTTAATCGCCGCGATGGGCATGTCGTTAAACAAAATATTGGCCTGCTCAATTAGGTTGTTGCCGCTCAAGGATATTAACCGATGAACGGTGCTCGAATCTTGAACGGTTTGGCAGGTGAGTATTGTGCAGGGGTGACAACCGAACTGGGTAAACACTTCCGCATCCGCGATAACGCCAGCTCCGCCAGTTGGATCATGCCCAGAAATGCTTAGGGCGATAGGTGTATCGTTCTTGCTAATAGGCATGGTTATGATGAAAGCG
>DUCA01000217.1 GCA_012960055.1 Cycloclasticus sp. | reverse complement strand
TAAAAGTCGATCTGTTTCCAAAAGAAATTTTTGTATTTTCGCCTAAAGGCAAGATAGTCAAGCTGCCACTGGGTTCCACAGCGGTGGATTTCGCCTTTGCTGTACACACCGATGTTGGCATGGCGTGCGCGGGTGCTAAAATTAATCGAAGGATGGAGCCGTTGCATACGGTACTGAGGAATGGTCAAACGATTGAGATTATGACCAGTGACTTTGCGGTTTGTAACCCTAACTGGCTAAATTTTGTTGTCACCAATAAAGCCAGGCATGCGATTCGAAATCATTTAAAAGAATTTAAGGAACGTGATGCCATTGCGCTAGGTGGTCAGTTGTTGAACGACCAATTGCGTGAAGCCGGCATGAGTTTTGATGAAATAGATGCTGATCGCCTGAATGCGTTTTTAAATGAGCAGCAACTTAGCTCGGTTGATGCGTTGTTGTTGGATATGGGTTTTGGAAATCGCATGCCGTTGATTGTTGCGCAACATTTGGTGTCACCAATGGGTGCCAAAGGCCCCGCGCTGGATATTGGCAAAGGAAAGCAGTCGATGGCGACGTTAAATATACACGGTACCGAGGGGATGTTAATTAACTTAGCAACGTGTTGTCGGCCAATACCTGGAGATAGAATTATTGGCTTCTTTAACCCAGGTCGTGGTGTGGTTGTGCACCGCATTCATTGTAAAAATACGCGTGAATTTAAACGTAAAAATACCAGTTGGTTGAATGTCGAGTGGGCTGACGACGTGGACGGTGAATTTAGCTCGGATATTGGGATGGAACTGCAAGATCGGCGAGGTGTTTTAGCAGAAATTGCAGCGACTTTGTCGTCATCGGATTGTAATATTGAAAATATCGATGTGGCGAAGCATACAAAAGACGCAACTAGCGACTTGTTTACCATCGCGGTGCGTAATAGAAAACACCTGGCGCGGGTGATGAGGCGTTTACGTTTGTTACCGTCAGTATTTAAAATATCACGTGTTAGAAACTAGGAGTTAGGGTGCAAAAAACGGTTATTCATACAGAGCTGGCGCCAGAAGCGATTGGGACCTATTCGCAGGCAATAAGAGTTGGCGAAACAGTCTATTTGTCGGGGCAAATCCCCTTGGTTCCGGCAACAATGCAATTGGTTGAAGGTGATATCGCTCTGCAAATTGAGCAAGTACTGAAGAACTTAACGGCAGTGGCGCAGGCGGCGGGCGGTGATTTGTCGGATATAGTTAAACTGAATATATTTCTAATGGATATGGGTGATTTTCCAGTGGTTAATGACATGATGGCGAAGTATTTTTCCCAACCCTATCCTGCCAGAGCAGCCATTGGCGTAGCGGCATTACCCAAAGGCTGTGATGTTGAAATGGATGCCGTGATGGTTCTTAGTAACGATTAATAAGTTTTAATAGTAGAGCGATGACTGTTGAAAGTTGCCTTGACGAGCTACCCATAACAGACCTTAAAGGGGTGGGTGAAAAAATCGCGGAGAAATTAAAACGTTTAGGCATTGCGTCGGTGGCGGATGTTTTATTCCATTTGCCGTTTAGGTATGAAGATAGAAGCGAAGTGGTGTCGATTGGTGCTTTAATGTCGGGTCATTCGTGTTTATTTGAAGGCCAAGTCGAATTGGCCGAAGTCGTTTTCAGAGGTCGGCGTTCGATGCTGGTGCGTATAAGCGATGGTACCGGGTTTATCACCTTACGTTTTTTCCATTTTTCCAACAGTCAAAAAAAGGCCATGCAGCGTGGCCAGTGGATACGCTGTTTTGGCGATATAAAAGCCTATAACAAGGGGGGGGGCGCTGAGGTCGTGCACCCTGAATACCGTTTGATTTCAGAGCAGCAGCGTGGGCAAATCGAGGAGGGTTTGTTGGCGGTTTATCCGGTCACAGAAGGCTTAAATCAAGCCAGCTTTAGAAAGTTGATTAAACAAGCGTTTGTTATGTTGCAGCAGGGTGCTTTTGTACGTGATTGTTTGCCGCAACAAGCGTTAGAAGAAGGGCGATACTTGCCCTTGTTGGACAGTTTGAAGGAACTGCATTACCCGCAAACGATACCAGCAGATGATGTAAGCCATATTCCGGCGTTCCAGCGTTTGATATTTGAAGAGTTGCTGGCAAATCACTTGAGTCTAAGTCGCTTGAAGAAAGGCGTTAAACAACGGGCGGCTCCTCGTTTTAAAGGGATTGGTGAAATTCACGCTCAATTTCTTAATACGCTGAAATTTAACCTAACGGCGGCGCAACAACGCGTGGTTGCTGAAATCACATCGGACCTACAAAAAGGCAGCCCAATGCAGCGTTTGCTGCAAGGGGATGTGGGTTCGGGAAAAACCGTTGTGGCCGCATGTGCGGGACTAGCCGCCATTGAGGCGGGTTATCAGGTTGCTTTGATGGCGCCTACCGAATTGTTAGCCGAACAGCACTATAAAAACTTTGAACAGTGGCTCAGTGGGCTTGGGGTTCATGTGACCTGTTTATTGGGTCGTCATAAAGGTAAGGCCTATACCGCGATAACGGATGATATTCGTCAAGCCAAAGCGAACATCGTTATTGGTACGCAATCGTTGTTCCAAGAAAAGGTTGAATTTGCCAGATTAGGTTTGGTTATTATTGATGAGCAGCACCGTTTTGGGGTTCAGCAGCGTTTAGCATTGCGTGAAAAAGGCATGGGTAATATGAGCCCACATCAATTGGTGATGACCGCAACCCCTATCCCAAGAACATTGGCAATGCTGGGTTACGCGGATTTAGATTTATCCATTATCGATGAATTGCCGCCTGGCAGAACGCCGGTGACCACCGCTGTCTTGCCTGTTTCGAAAAGGGAGAAAATTATCGAAAGAATCAGGCAGGGCGTTGCTGATGGCCGGCAGGTGTATTGGGTGTGTACCTTAATTGAGGAATCTGAAGCCTTGCAATGTCAAGCGGCTGAAGTGGCAGCTGAGTTATTGATTGACGGTTTGCCGGAGTTGAAAATCGGTTTGGTGCACGGGAGAATGAAGGCCGAAGAAAAACAGGCTGTCATGGATCAGTTTAAGCAACAATCTCTAGATATTTTGGTGGCGACCACGGTGATTGAGGTAGGTGTTGATGTACCGAATGCGAGTTTAATGATTATAGAAAATGCCGAACGATTAGGTTTGGCGCAGTTACATCAGTTAAGGGGCCGGGTAGGGCGTGGTCAGCGTGATAGCCACTGCGTGTTGATGTATAAACCACCTTTATCAAACAATGCCAGCGAGCGTTTATCAATCATGCGTGAAACAACAGATGGTTTCAAAATAGCTGAAAAAGACATGCAGTTACGCGGCGCAGGTGAATTACTAGGCAAGCGTCAAGCGGGCTTTATGCACTTTAAAGTGGCGGATATCGTTAGAGATGCTGAACTGCTGGATAGTGTGGCGATTTGTGCAGAAGATGTTTTGCAAGAACATGAGGAATTGGTCGAGCCATTAATTCACCGCTGGGTGGCTAATTCAGTAGAATATGCGCAAGTTTGATTGGGCATCATGTCGTTGAATAGAATTAATCATTTTTTTATCAAAGAGCCATTATGGCGTGAAGTGGGGCTATGGCCTTTAAACGCCATCCCGCGTCACGTGGTTGACTGGTTGCTGGAGCCTCATTCACTAACGGCTAGAATCAAAAACACATTCGATGGGCCCTTTAGTGTAGAGGTTAAAGGCCAAGGTATGTGCAAACCCTTTTTGGCGGATGCGCAGCGTTTGCAACAACGCACGCATCACTATGCGCTCGTCCGCGAAGTGCTACTGAATGTAGGCGATAATCCAGTAGTTTTTGCACGCACCACATTGCCAAGAAAAGTAGTGCATGACTTGCAAGAGTTAACGGACCTTGGTTCAAAGCCGTTGGGTGAGATTATTTTTAGTTATCCCGACTTGCAACGAGTGCAGTTAGATTTCGCTAAGATTGAAGTAAGTCAACTCAGCCCATTAATCCAAGCGATGTTAATTGGGCAGTCGACTATTTGGGCGCGCCGGAACACCTACCGAATTAATAAACGAAGCTTTGTGGTGAGCGAGTTTTTCCTACCCACCATGTTTAAATCATGAGAATAGAGCTAAGACAGTCAAACTGGCTAGCATATTGGGAGTTAACCCGCATGCACAAGCCCATTGGTATTTTGCTGTTACTGTGGCCGATGTATTGGGCGCTTTGGATTGCCAGTAACGGTAAGCCAGATATTCTGGTTTTTATCGTCTTCACATTGGGTGTGGTGATGATGCGTTCGGCGGGTTGCGTGATTAACGATTATGCCGATAGGAAGGTTGATCCTCATGTAGCGCGTACAAAAGATAGACCAATTGCAACAGGGCAGGTGAAACCTGTTGAAGCCCTGCAATTGTTCGCCGCGTTGATTGTATTATCTTTTTTATTGGTGCTGTTGATGAACCCGTTGACGGTGTGGTTGTCTTTCGGCGGTGTTTTCTTGGCGGCTTTGTACCCCTTTATGAAGCGCCATACGCATTTACCCCAGGTATTTCTTGGCGCGGCGTTTGGTTGGGCTGTGCCGATGGTGTATGCGGCGCAGACGAATACAGTGCCAGCACTTGCTTGGTTGTTGTTCGTTACGACGGTGGTTTGGGCGGTGATATACGACACCATGTACGCCATGGTAGATCGGGATGATGACTTAAAAATTGGTGTTAAATCAACGGCGATATTGTTTGGTGAGCTAGATAAAGTAATGATTGGCTTTTTTCAAATATTATTTTTTATAGCGCTGATGTTAATTGGCCAAAAAGCTGAATTGGGCGTGGTTTATTTCGCGGGTGTATTCATTGCATTTTTATTCGCGCTCTATCATCAATTCTTGATTAAAGATCGCCTCCCAGCCAAATGCATGGCCGCCTTTTTGAATAATAACTGGTTGGGTTTAAGTGTTTTCGTGGGTGTTGCATTAGATTACGCCGTTAAAAGCCTTATCAGTTAAGCTCTAGCGAAGACCCAAGCTTCGATACGCTCAACGCCCTACTTTTTCAGCGTTTCGGGAATTTCATTGACGGTCGAACCGGTTGTTGCAACGTCATCAATGATTGCAACGCGCTGAATGTTGGCTTGTACTCGGTAATCGAACGCGCCTTTAATACTTTATCGTCGCTGATGCGCATAGAGTGAGGATTGGCTGGCAGTGTTAACGGTCCGTTAAAGTGCGTGTGATAGCAGAGCGGTATGCCAAGAGTTTGATGTATATGTTGTGCGATTTGTTCGGATTGATTAAACCCTCGCTCTTAAGCGTTTGGCGTGTAATGGCGCGGCGATGAGCGCGTCTGGTTTTGTTTCTAAGAATTTAAATTCAGCCGCCATAAAGGTCCCCATCATTTTTGCCGCACTGTGTTTTGCTTGAAATTTAAGTGATTGAATCAAAACTGCGCTATGCCGTTCGTAACGGTATAAGCTGATTATTTTGTCAAAATAGGGTGTGGTTTTTAGGCATCGGGCACAAGTGACGTTAGTGCTTGCCAGTTCAATATCGCATGTCAGGCATGAGTGCTGATTGCTGTGTAGGTTCTGCAGGCAAGCGTTACACAAATCCAAGCCATTATGCCCCAGTTTATCGCAAATAAAACAGGCATATGGATAGAGGCGAGATTGCGCAACTTTTAAACAGTTGTTCCGTTTTCTATAAATTAATTTTGACAACTTTGGCGTCTGATGTACCATTCGCTCTTTAAAGATTTTAATAAGGTGTTTTCATTATGAGCATATCATCAGAAGTGATTAGCGGGCAAAAAGGGGCGACAGTTAATATTTTCAAGAACGCGTGGCCGTTAACTAAAATTCAGGCCTTGTTCGAGTTGCCTTTTAATGATCTGTTATTTAAAGCGCACACGGTTCACCGTGAAAATTTTGACCCCAATGCGGTGCAAATCAGCACTTTACTTAGTATTAAAACCGGTGCTTGCCCTGAGGATTGCTCCTATTGCCCGCAAAGCGTGCGTTATGATACGGGGCTGGAAAAAGAAGCACTGATGGAAATTCAAGCGGTGGTCGATGCGGCTAAAGCGGCCAAAGCAAACGGTGCTAGCCGTTTCTGTATGGGTGCGGCATGGCGCAGCCCAAAAGATCGCGACCTAGACAAGGTCACGCAGATGGTTGAAGAGGTGAAGGCCCTTGGCATGGAAACCTGTGTCACGCTTGGTATGCTGGGGGATAGTCAGGCTAAGCGTTTAAAAGATGCCGGTTTGGATTACTACAATCACAATATTGATACCTCTGAAGATTTTTACCAAGAAGTCATCACCACGCGTACTTACCAGGATCGTTTAGATACCATTGATGCTGTGAGAGGCGCGGGTATTAATGTGTGTAGTGGCGGTATTGTGGGGATGGGCGAGAAAAAAGTCGACCGTGCAAAAATGCTACAGACATTGGCAAATATGGAGTACCCACCAGAAAGCGTGCCGATTAACCAATTAGTGCAAGTCGAAGGCACGCCGCTAGACGGTGTTGAGCAGATTGATTCAATCGAATTTATAAAAACCATCGCGGTGGCGAGGATTTTGATGCCGACCTCTCAAGTTCGTTTATCTGCTGGCCGTTCTGAAATGAGTGATGAGATGCAGGCGATGTGTTTTTTTGCAGGCGCAAACTCTATTTTCTACGGTGACCAATTGTTGACCACAGAAAACCCATCAGAAAGCGCCGATCATCAACTTTTCAAGCGACTAGGCGTGCACCCAGCCATGCCTTCATAAGGGCTTATGAAGCGTTGGGGTTTACCCGCTCGGCTTGACGATTTAAAACGTCAGCAGCTTTACCGTACACGGCAGGTTGTTAGCAGTCCGCAAGGCGCGCGCGTTGTAATTGATGGCGAGTCATTTAATAATTTTTCCAGCAACGATTATTTGGGGTTAGCGAATCACCCTGAGGTGATTGTGGCTTTTCAAAAAGCAGCGTCTGAATATGGTGTCGGCAGTGGTTCCGCGCACCTTATTTGCGGTCATAGCAGCGAACATCATGCATTAGAAGAAGAGCTGGCTGAATTTACGGGCCGCGAACGTGCGTTGGTTTTTTCAACCGGTTACATGGCCAACATGGGTGTTATTTCGGCCCTAGTCACAAAAGGCGATGAAATACTGCAGGATAAGTTAAATCATGCCTCATTAATCGATGGCGCAAGGCTATCGGGTGCTGGGCTAAAGCGTTATTCGCACAATGACTTGGAGCGGTTGCAGCAGCTATTGCATCAATCAAGCAGCGAGAAAAAATTAATTATCACTGATGGTGTGTTCAGTATGGATGGTGATGAGGCAGACGTTAAACGTCTAGCTTCATTAGCGGCCGAGCACGGTGCAGCCTTGATGGTTGACGATGCGCATGGCGTGGGTGTGTTAGGTGAAACCGGCGCGGGTTTATTAGAGACGTATGGGTTGACTCAGCAACAGGTACCCATTTTAATGGCGACCTTGGGTAAAGGTCTGGGTACGGCAGGTGCGTTTGTCGCAGGCAGTGAAGCGTTAATCGAAACGCTTATTCAGCGGGCGCGCACCTATGTTTTTACGACCGCGATGCCGCCGGCGATTATGGCGGCAACACGGGTAAGTTTAAAGCTATGCCAACAAGAAAGTTGGCGGCGTGAAAAATTAGAGTCGTTAGTGTCGCGTTTTCGACAAGGTGCGCATCAGCTGGGTTTGAATTTGATGCCATCTCAGACACCGATTCAACCTGTGGTTTTGGGCAGTAATGAGGCGGTGGTGTCGGCGGCGTCTTTTTTAAAAGCAAAAGGATTTTTAGTGGGCGCCATTCGTCACCCGACGGTGGCTAAATCCAGTGAGCGTTTACGCATCACATTGTCGGCGACGCACACGGAATCGCAGGTGGATAGCTTACTTGCGGCCTTAGATGGGGCGATGCGTGATTGATCTTAACGTTCGTGTGTCTGGCAAAGGGCCAAACCTTGTTTTAATTCACGGTTGGGCAATGGGTTCCGCAGTTTGGAATGATTGGCTTGACGAGTTGGAAGAGCGCTATCAGCTTATTCGTATTGATTTGCCGGGGCACGGTGACAGCGCTCATCGGCAATCGTGGACAATGGACGAGTTATTGGATTCTATGGTGGCGCAATTGCCAGCTAGCTGTTATGTCTTGGGTTGGTCTTTAGGCGGCATGGTTGGTTTGGCGTATGCGAATAAATATGCAGTTAGAGTCCAGGGGCTGATTATGCTGGCAAGTTCAGCAAAGTTTGTGCAGTCCATAGCTTGGCCGCATGCCCAACCTGAAGAAACCTTGCGTGCGTTTTCCCAAGGCTTACTTGAAAACCCGTCGGCGACGCTGAAGCGTTTTGTTATGTTGCAAACACAGGGTTTGCAGAGTCCAAGAAAAATAAGCGCCTCATTAAAAAAGAGTATGTGCAAGGCAGAGGTTGGCCGGTTGGCTGCGTTAGCAAGTGGTTTGAAGGTATTGCAGCACACTGATTTACGTGAACAGTTGAAGACTTTGCGCTGCCCTTTGCTTATGCTACTGGGAGATAAAGATCAGTTGATACCCGTCAGCGTGGGTCTGGACTCAGTTCAATATAACAACAGCACCGTGTTGCACATCATTAAAGGCGCGTCGCATGTGCCGTTTTTATCGCATGCAACAGAAACGACGCAACATGTCTGCTCGTTTTTTCAAGATAAGGCGTGTATATAATGGCTATTGGCGTGCCAACTGATGGTTTTAACAAACAAACTGTTCAGCAGTCTTTTGATGTTGCGTCAAAACATTATGATCAATTTACCTCTATGCAGCGAACGATTGGTAATCACCTGCTTGCCTTTCAACAGGAAGAGCCATCGGGCAATGTGTTAGATATTGGTGCAGGCACTGGGTATTTAACGAGAAAATTACGAGAATTTGAGCACATAGAGAAGCTGTATGCTTTGGATATTGCGCTGGGTATGCTAATGCAAACGCGTCAAAATATGGCCGGTAATCAGCTGAACGGTACGGTTTGCGCGGATGCCGAAAGCTTAGCGATAAAAAACAATTGTTTGAACGCTGTTTATTCTAATGTAGCTCTTCAGTGGTGTTCGAATTTGCCGCTGGTGTTTAAAGAAGCGTCTAGGGTATTGCAAAAAAACGGCATGTTCGTGTTCAGCACATTTGGCCCGAGGACATTGCAAGAGCTTAAGGCATCTTGGTCCGTGGCGGATAACGCAGTGCACGTTAATGAATTTGTCGATATGGATGCTATACGAAGCCTATTGGGCTCTGCAGGGTTTAGTGAAATACGCGTGTCCAGTGAAGAAATTGTCATGTATTACCCGTCGCCAAAGCAGTTGATGCTGGGCCTAAAGGGAATGGGTGCGCATAATATGAATCAAGGGCGAAAGCTGGGTTTGACGGGTGTTACGGCGTATAAAGCCATGTTGAGAGCATATGAGGCTTTACGAACGGATAATGGTATTCCTGCCACCTTCCAAGCGGTTTATGTTGAAGCCAAACGTGAGGTGCGGGTGAATGATGGTTAATGGGTTTTTCATAACAGGGACTGATACGGACGTAGGGAAAACCTATGTGGCGACACAAATAATTCAAGCGTTTCGTCAACGAGAGTATTCAGTGTCAGGTTTTAAACCTGTGGCATCCGGTGGTGTTTGGGTCGACGGGCGATTAGAGAACAAAGACGCCCAATATATGATACGTGAGAGCAATGTTCGCTTGCCGTATGAAACCGTTAACCCATATTGTTTTGAACCGGCAATAGCGCCGCATCTAGCAGCGCGGAAAGTTGCCGTTGATATTGGCGCTTCAC
>DUCA01000216.1 GCA_012960055.1 Cycloclasticus sp. | reverse complement strand
GTTCTGGCAACCGAGCTGCTTAGCGACGTCGGCAATGCGTTGGCTGAAAACGACAAAGGTGCTCGTTTGCTTTAACTCGCTGGCTTGTTCGGGTAATAATGAAAACAAATTGCTTAATGCAAGTTGACTGGTGATGGAGGTGTAATGAAACGCGTTATCGGATAGCTTGGGATTGTTGGTGGGTATTGCCCGTTTGTAGACATCGATAGTCATCACCTTAATACCGCGAGCGACCAGTTCTTTTTCGAGAAAATCGCGGCCACCTTCACCTTTGATGATGCTTGTCTTACCTGCGCGGGTCAGTTGTTCGAGCAATTGTTCTGAATTAAACGGTTTTTGCGCGGTGATGTTGGGTTTTAAACCGATGCTTAGCAGTGCGTTTGCTGTGTTGGGGCCGATGGCAACAACCGTTCCGTTAATCACAGGCCATTGTTTGTTCAGCAGCCGGTTGGCTTGTGTTACGGCATTTGCGCTGACAAAGATGATGTTATCGCTGTCGGTGATGCCTTGTAAGGCGGCGGTAGCGTGTGATACGTTTTCTACCGCTCGAATTTCAATGGTTGGGTAGCGAATAGCATGTAAGCCCTTAGCCATTAGCTCAGCACATAAGTTGCCTGCTTGATGGCTGGGTCGAGTGACTAAAACCTTAACAGATGGGGCGTTGTTAGTCGGCACGGCCATACAGTTTATCTAGAATGCTTTTTGCGCCACCGGCTAATAAACGTTCAGCGACTGTGATGCCAATTTGTTCGGCGTTGTCTAGGGAGCCTTCCAATTGCTCGGTAACGATTAAACTTCCGTCGGGTTCGGCCACTAAGCCGTGCAAGCGTAAGACGCCGTTTTTGATTTTGGCGTGTCCTGCAATCGGTGCTTGGCAGCCGCCTTCCAGCTTAAAGTTCATCGCGCGTTCCGCGATAATACGTGTCGCTGTTGCGCTGTCGTGTAAGCATTCGATGAGCTGTTGCGTCGCTGCATCGCCGGTTCGGCATTCAATGCCGATAGCGCCTTGGCCAATAGCCGCCAGCATGGTATTAACCGGTAAGGCCACTTTTATGCGCGCATCAAAGCCTAAGCGAATCAGCCCGGCGGCAGCAAGAATAATGGCGTCATAGTCGCCATCATCCAGTTTTTGTAAGCGTGTATTGACGTTGCCGCGCAGTGATTTGATACGTAAATCTGGCCGCATTTGTAATAATTGGCATTGCCGTCTTAGGCTTGATGTGCCGACAATCGCACCTTGAGGTAAAGCATCAATGGTCGCGTAGTGATTGGACACAAAGGCATCACGCGGGTCTTCGCGTTCAAGTATGGCGCCAATTTCTAAGCCATTAGGGAGCTGCGCTGGTACGTCTTTCATCGAATGCACGGCAATGTCGGCATCGCCATTCAGCATGCCTTGTTCTAGTTCTTTAACGAACAGCCCTTTGCCGCCAATTTTGGCAAGTGGTGTGTCTAAAATTTTATCGCCTTGGGTAATCATTTTTACCAATTCAACGTTAAGTTGAGGGTGGTGATGTATTAATTTAGCGGCAACGTGTTCTGCTTGCCATAAGGCTAACGGGCTACGTCGGGTGGCAATTCTAATAAGCTGCATAATGCTTAAACCGGTGTATGAATAAGGCCGCATTATAGCAAGGGTTGAAAGGTCGTTTTAAATAAACTGTTGGCATCAATGCGTGGCAGGGTCGCCCCAGATGGATTTTAAGCGTTTATCGCGGCCACAGCGCCAACGGTAGAACTTATAACGACGGGGATTGTTCCTATATAGAGTTCGGATGGTAACTTTCATCGCCTTTGATGGGGTAAAAGGGACCGGCGTTTAGGATAAAGGGGGGGGGCATCGGCATTATTAAAAATAATGCTGATGCCCGTATTTCTTAAATAAATATTGATATTGCCTTGCACGTGAGGGGGGGAGTAGCGAGGTGATCAGCCAAGCCATCAACAAGGTTGTTATGTTGATGGTGAAAAACATAAACAGGCTGATATTAATTGCTGGTCAACGGTTAATTTGCTGTTTAAAAGTGCAAAAATACCCGCACAGATAAAGGCGACCCATAAAATAAACAACGCGTTTAGGCTCAGGGTTCCAAAAATCACCGGACAAAAAGCGGGTGTTTAATGCCAAAGTGATGGCCAATAGTTGCGATATAAGCGTGGGGTACAGAACATTTTTCGTGCGACACATGTCGGGTAGAAAATACTGTTGATTTGTCAGAGAACGTTTGTCGATGCTGCGCGTGCCCGTTGGTTTTCTATTCGCTGTAAAGTAAGTCAATCTTAAGTGATATACTAAGCGAAAATTCACTTTCCTCCGTAAATCATGTCAAAAAACAAACAAAATAAGCTCTGGGGTGGTCGTTTCACGCAGAGCACAGATGCCTTTGTTCAGGCGTTCACCGCTTCTGTAGAATTCGACCAGCGACTAGCGTCCTACGATATTCAAGGCTCTGTCGCCCATGCCAAAATGTTAACGCATGTGGGAATTTTAACCGAGCAGGAATGTACACAAATCGTCGATGGTTTGGCTGATATTTTAAGCAGTATCGAAGCCGGTGATTTTGAATGGTCAATTGCACTTGAAGACGTGCACATGAACATTGAAGCTGCTTTAACTGAGCGCATTGGTATTGCCGGTAAAAAGTTGCACACTGGGCGTTCGCGTAATGACCAAGTGGCCACTGATATCCGTTTATTTATGCGCGACCAGTTAGAGCTGATTCAATCCGAGCTGACTCGTTTGCAAACGGGCTTAGTGGGTTTGGCTGGTGAGCATGCCGATACCATCATGCCCGGATTTACCCATTTGCAAGTCGCTCAGCCGGTTACCTTTGGGCACCATCTGTTGGCTTGGTTTGAAATGCTGAAACGTGACTCTGAACGCTTTGCCGATTGTGCAAAGCGCGTTAATGTCATGCCGTTAGGCTCCGCCGCATTGGCGGGTACAAGTTACCCCATCGACCGGATGATGACGGCTGATTTATTGGGCTTTTCTCGCCCTTGCGCTAACTCGTTAGACGGCGTGAGTGACCGTGATTTCGCGATTGAGTTTTGTGCCGCCTCGGCGTTGTTGATGATCCATTTGTCACGTTTTTCAGAAGAAATCGTTTTGTGGACTAGCGCGCAATTTAACTTCATTCATTTGCCTGACGCGTTTTGTACCGGCTCATCCATTATGCCGCAAAAGAAAAACCCAGATGTGCCTGAATTGGTACGCGGTAAAACGGGCCGTGTTAACGGTAATTTAGTGTCGTTATTAATGCTGATGAAATCGCAGCCCTTGGCGTATAACAAAGACAATCAAGAAGACAAAGAGCCGTTATTCGATACAGTGGATACGGTGCTCGGCTCATTACGGGCGTTTGCCGATATGGTGCCAAATATTGAGCCGGTGAAAGAATCGATGTTAAAAGCAGCTAAACAAGGTTTCTCAACCGCAACTGATTTAGCGGACTACCTTGTTGGCAAAGGTATTCCTTTTAGGGATGCGCATGAAGTGGTTGGTCTAGCGGTTCGCTTAGGCACAGAAACAGACCGAGACTTATCCGAGCTGTCATTAGAAGAGCTTCGGCACTTCTCTGAAGATATTACCGAGGATGTGTTTGAGGTGTTAACCCTAGAAGGCTCCGTGTCCGCGCGTGACCATATTGGTGGTACAGCGCCAAACCAAGTTCGCCAAGCAGTTGCGGATGCCAAAAAGTTTTTAACACAATAGGGCTCATGCTATAAAACTTGTGCTCTTTTGATATAAAAACTCAACTTATTGGATAGAGGATGCTGCGATGAAATCGCCAGTTCAAAGGCATCATCAAATAAAGCCGTGGATTCTAAAAAACCATCTTTAATTGGTGCGGCTAATAAGGCAGCATCAATTTTGCCGTCTTTTAATTGTTGTACCAGCGTGTCAGTTTTTTCTTCTATCAGTATCAAGCGAAGCTCGGGCGGCTCGTCTTTAATCAATGGCGCTAAGTCGGGCAGAATGTAGGAGGCAAGGGTGGGGAAGTCGCCCAACCTAAAGTTACCGGGCAAGGGCTGCTGTGCGTTGTGCGCGATCTATTCAATGTCTTCAACGTTGTGGAGAATGATTTTAGACTTGGCAATAATGCTTTCGCCAACGTCCGTAATAATGACGCGTTTATTGTTCCACATCAACAATCTTGATGCCCAGCGCTTGTCCCAGCAAATTTTTAATTTGCATGCTGAGCGTGGGTTGACTAATAAATCACCGCTCAGAGGCTTTAACGAAACTCTTTAACTCAGCGACGGCAACAATGTATTTTAAATCCCTAAGTTTCATATTGCCGCACGCTGTTATGAAAGCACGTCCGTTAACCAGGTTTTAATGTGGCCAATTTCTTTGGGGCAAACAGAATGTTCCATCGGGTAAGCTTGCCAGTTGACGGTGTAGTCGTTGTCTTCTAAAAAACGTCTAGATGATTCGGCTTGTTCGATAGGAATCACGGAGTCGAAATCACCGTGGCCATAGAAAATGGGGATAGAACCGTTGCCGCTTTGCTTTGCACCGGGCAGTGTGTCGCGCATAGGGATATAGGTGGATAGCGCCATAATGCCCGCTAGTGTACTGGGGAAGCGAATACCCGCATCAATGGCGATTACGCCGCCTTGTGAAAAACCGGCGATAACGATTTTAGACGGCTCAATGCCCATTGCAATTTCATCGTTAATCATATCGGTGATGATGGCACTGGATTGAATGATGCCAGCACCATCTGCGCGCTTCATTAAATTCATTTCGCTGATGTCGTACCAAGCGGGCATCATCGCGCCACCGTTAATGGTAACGGGCATGTTCGGCGCGTGTGGAAACACAAAGCGAATACCTAATTCATCTTGGATGCCAAGTTCAGGCGCAATCGGTGCGAAGTCGTTGCCGCTGGCGCCTAGGCCGTGCAGCCAAATTACGCTGCAGCGAACAGGGGTGTTGGGGTTAGAAATAATAGAAGGCAGTCGAGTAGCTTGCATGGTTGTTTTTGAAGTTGCTGAGAATGATTAGAGTATGCCAAAAAACGCCTAGCGTTTATACTGCTGACTATCTAAATAATATTAAGGATGCGACGATGACGCGTTTATTAAAAGTGATGCTAATCTTGGGTTTATTAGTGGTATCAGTAGGTTGCGGTCAAAAAGGTTCGTTGTACATGCCCAGTCAACACGTGGCGCAACAACTAGGTTTGTAAATGGATTATTTCCAGTATCAGGATAATCGCTTGTGCGCGGAAAATGTAGCCGTTGACGCCCTTGTTAAACAATTTTCTACACCCACGTATGTGTATTCTCGTGCAACATTAGAACGCCATTGGCTTGCCTTCGATAGGGCCTTTGGCGAGCATCCGCACCTAATTTGTTATGCGGTAAAAGCTAATTCAAACATTGCTGTACTGAATGTGTTGGCACGTTTGGGTTCGGGCTTTGATATTGTCTCCATTGGTGAATTAGAACGTGTGTTAACCGCGGGCGGTCAGCCAGAGAAAATAGTATTTTCAGGTGTTGGCAAACGCCACGATGAAATTCGCCGTGCCTTGGAAGTAGGTATTCGTTGCTTTAATGTTGAAGTGTCAACAGAGCTGGATCGGATTAATGCCATTGCTGCGAACCTGGACGTTGTGGCGAATATTTCCATTCGTGTAAACCCCGATGTGGACGCCAAAACGCATCCTTATATTTCAACCGGTTTAAAAGAAAATAAATTTGGCTTGGATATCGAAACGGCCTTTGCTGAATACCAACGTGCTAACAGCATGGCCAACTTAAATGTGGTCGGCTTAGATTGTCATATCGGATCGCAACTGGAAGACGTGAAACCGTTTGTTGATGCGCTCGATCGCGTATTGGGTTTATTGGATCGCTTAAAGGCAGTCGGCATTGATATTCATCACCTCGACTTAGGCGGCGGACTGGGCATTTGTTATAAAGACGAACAGCCGCCCTCACCGGCTGAATACGTTGCGGCGCTGTTTGAGAAATTAGGTGAGCTGCCGTATGAAATATTATTGGAGCCTGGACGTGCGATTGCAGGCAATGCCGGCATTTTGGTGACCAAAGTGGAATACATCAAACCAACAGAGGGCAAAATGTTTGCGATTGTGGATGCAGCGATGAATGACTTGATGCGCCCAGCTTTGTATCAGTCTTGGCAGAATATTATTCCAGTGAATTTACAGTCCGATGCAGATAGCGTTAATTACGATATCGTTGGCCCGGTCTGTGAAACGGGCGATTTTCTGGGTAAAGACCGTGAATTGGCGATTAATGAAGGTGATTTATTGGCGATTCGCTCATCAGGCGCGTATGGCTTCACCATGAGTTCCAATTACAACTCGCGCCCAAGTGTGGCAGAAGTCATGGTAGACGGTGATCAAATGCATTTAATCGGTGCGCGTCAAAGCATCGACAGCTTATGGCAACGCGAAGCGTTATTGCCCAATGAGTTTGAGGAAGTCGGTTGTTAATTAACTTCAGTAAAATGCACGGGCTAGGTAATGATTTTGTTGTTATCGATGCCATTAACCCATCGGTTGAACTAACGGCAGAGCAAATTCGCGACATGGCAGATCGGCATTACGGCGTTGGCTTTGACCAGCTGTTAATGGTGCAAGCAGCGAAAGGCACGGCAGATTTTCGCTACGTTATCTATAACGCAGATGGCAGTGAAGTGTCGCAATGCGGCAACGGTGCGCGTTGTTTTGCATTGTTTGTGAAACAAAAAGGCTTAACCGATAAAGCGACAATTCGGGTGGAAACGGGTGCCGGCGAATTGATATTGGATGTCAATGAACAAAACGAAGTGACTGTGGACATGGGTGAGCCGCAATGCGTACCGGCGGAAATTCCTTTGGCAGTTGAGCAACAGCAATCAACGTATCAGGTTGAAGCCGCAGGCGATAATGTTGAGTTTTCGGCCGTGTCGATGGGGAACCCACATGCGGTTATTCAGGTGGCCGACATTCAAACAGCGCCGGTCGAATTAGTCGGTAAAGCGATGGAAAGTCATGAGGTGTTTCCAGAACGTGCAAACATTGGTTTTAGCCAAATAACCAGTCCATCAAGCCTTGCGTTGCGCGTGTATGAACGTGGCGCGGCGGAAACCTTGGCTTGCGGTAGCGGTGCTTGCGCGGCTGTTGTTGCCGGCATTCAACGGGGTGAATTAAAGACACCCGTTACCGTGACACTGCCGGGTGGAGATTTAACCATTGATTGGCAAGGCGCAGGGCATTCAGTGATGATGACCGGGCCGGCAACATTTGTATTTGATGGTATGATTGAGCTATGACAGGCCAACAAACTTCACAACAACCGCTAGCAATAACGGCTGAACAAGTGCGAGATTTTTTACTCGCATCGCCCGACTTCTTTAACGAATACCCAGAGTTACTTGAAGAGATTCAAGTTAAAGAGCAGCGCGGAGGCGTGGTATCGCTGACCATGCGCCAATTAGCGTTATTACGTGATAAAAATGAAAAATCGCATAAGCAATTAGAAGGGTTGCTGGCAATTGCGCGCGAAAACGACGCCTTATTTGGGCGCATGCAGCAGCTAACAACGGCGTTGATTGATGCGTGTTGTGTTGAGGATGTCTTTGCAACGTTGGATGACATGTTGCGAGAGTGTTTCGGCGCAGATTTCTTTGCTATCCGGTTGGTTGAAAGTGACGGCGCTTTAGATTGTCCCGTCAGTGATGTTGTGTGGGCAAAAGATGCGGCCGAACTGGAGAATTTTAAAAGCATCTTGGATTCGCAAAAAATAAAATGCGGTCGCCCAACGCACGTGCAAGCAGAAGCCTTGTTTAATGAACAGGCGGCAGAGGTTTTATCGGCAGCGTTTATCCCCATCAAGATTGGTCAGCAAGACGGTTTATTGGCAATAGGCAGCAAAGATGCAGACCGTTTCCACCCAACGATGGGTACATTGTTCATCTCACATCTTGGCGAGCTTGTGGCAAGACGCTTGGCGTCTTTACAGCAAAGCAATAAAGGCTAGCGGTGGATCAGTGCGCTGTTGATGTTTGTCAGCAGTTTTTAGGAATTCTGAAAGTAGAGCGCCGTTTATCCCTTAATACATTAAAAGCCTATACGCGTGATTTGGCGCAGTTGGCGATGTATTGTGACGAGCAAAACATCGCCATTTGGGACGAGTTGGACAGCCATCATATGCGCCGATTCATAGCGCAGCGCCATCGCAAGGGTTTGGGCAGCAGAAGCTTGCAGCGCGAGTTATCGGCTTGCCGTAGTTTTTTTGATTACCTGATAAAAACCAAGCAACTGTTAAATAACCCCGCCGCAGGCATTCGTGCGCCAAAGGCCGCTAAACCGTTGCCGCACGTGTTGGATGTTGATCAGGTTAATGCCTTATTGGATGTAGAGCCGAGCGACGCCCTAGAAGTACGCGATATCGCTATGTGGGAAGTGCTATATTCCTCCGGCTTGCGGGTTAGTGAGCTGGCAAATGTCAATTTAATGGACATTGATCTAAGCGCCAAAAGCATTCTGGTGGTCAGTGGTAAAGGGCAAAAATCTCGTTTATTACCGTTAGGTGGGAAAGCCATAAAGGCCATTAAGACTTGGCTAGGGGTTAGGTCTGGGCAATTTAAAACCGATGAAATGGCGTTGTTTGTTGGCAAAACGGGTCGCCGTTTAACAACACGAAATATTCAATCTCGTCTTGAACGTTGGCGCAAGCGGTACGGCTTACAAGGGCGGCTGTATCCGCATATGCTGCGGCATTCGTTTGCCAGTCATATGTTGGAATCCAGTCAAGATTTAAGAGCGGTGCAAGAACTGCTGGGGCACAGTAATATCAGCACCACGCAAGTGTATACGCATTTAGATTTTCAACATTTGGCATCGGTGTACGACAAGTCACACCCGCGTGCAAAGCAGAAAAAGACGTCTTAATCTGGCCCTGTCAGTTTGTCGCTGGCTAATGGTTTAGAGAAACTATCGTCGTCACTCGACCAGCCAAACAATTTGCCGAAAAATTTAAACACACGCTTAATGCCGCGCCATAATTTAGGCAGCGCCCAAATCATAAAGATGATAAATATCACCATGCCGACAACGAAGAATGTAGGGTGTTGAATAGCTGCCCAAATGCCAGCAAACACGGCAATGTCTTCCATAATAGAGGCAGTCCAGTTGGTGAGCGGCTCGGGTGATGTATTAATCAGCACGCGGCAGCCGGCTTTGGTGGAGTGTGTTACGCCCGCTAAACTACCGCCAACTAAAGCGGCCGCAATTTCTGCAGCAGGGCCAATGTCACCCATAGCGCCAGCCGCCAGCAGGAATACGAACGAAGGTGTGCAATGTGTCCCATGCCGTGTCAACGCCCGGCACTTTGTCGGCAAAAAACTCAACCGCATACATCAAGCCGGCAGCGGTCATCACCAGTGGGTCGGCGACAATCATCAAATCGGGAGGTAGGTCAATGCTGCCGGTGTGTGCTAAATAACCCAGCATTAACAGTGTCGCGTATAAATTAATGCCGCTACCCCATGCCACGCCCATACTAAGCGCCAGCGTTTGTGATATTTGATTTAGTTCATCCACAATTATCGCCCCCTGTTGTTCATGCGATTAAGAATATCATAACCAATCTGAATCGTGGTTAAACAAGCATGCGCGCCAAGCTCGTAATATTGTGTAAAATGCGGGGTCAACAGTTAAAGTGAGAAACAACAGTGGATTTTAGAGGAACAACCATTCTTTCTGTGCGACGCGGAAACAGCGTGGTGATTGGTGGCGATGGGC
>DUCA01000215.1 GCA_012960055.1 Cycloclasticus sp. | reverse complement strand
AAGCCCAATGTTTCCTACCCTTGCCGGTCAGCATGCGGATTACATGGTTCAAGTTTTAAATGCTTATAAATCAGGTAAACGCAAAAACCCCATAATGCAAGGTACAGTGGCAGCGTTGAGTGATGAAGATATAGTGAATTTAGCGGCTTACTTTGCTAGTCAAACAAGTTTGCAAACACTGAAAAGATAAAATATCAGCGACACAAGTTGGGTTGGCAATAAAAACGCGCACACTCTGCGCGTTTTTTTATATCCATGATCGACTAAATTGAGGAAATAATATGAGCTCAGAAGTAACGATTAAAGTTAAGCATAACGATGACGGTGCATTAGTTGAAGAGTGCGAGTATTTAGGCGATAAGATGCATGGCAAACGAACAATATGGCATCCGTCAGGCAAGAAAATTTCAGAAACAGACTTTGTGAATGGTGTGATGCAGGGGCAGCACGTTTCTTGGTACTTAAGTGGAAACCGTGCTTTAACGGCGTCAGTTGTTGATGGTAATTATCATGGCTTATTTACAGCGTATTGGCCAAACGGTCAAAAAAGAGAAGAAGGGAACTTGCAAGGCGGTGAGCGGGTAGGTATGTTTGTATCGTGGTCCGAGACGGGCGAAGTATTGGCAGAAAAGAATCACAACGATTGATAGTGAGTAATTGATTGCTAGTTAAATAAAGTAAAAAAGCTTACAATGACGCGTTGCAATATAAACTAAGTAGAGGCAAGGATGGACGATAAAACTCCGCAAGAACTGTTTGAAACCATGGCAAAAAAAGGCCAAGGTATGTTTAAAGATTTTTCAAAAAATGAGTCGCACGAGATGATGTCTCAGCTGGGTAACTCATGGAACACTATTATGTCTCGGGCAATGGAAAGCCCTGAAGAATGGGTTAAAACCATGTCTGGTTTCTACCAAGATCAGTTTAATATTTGGGTAAACATGTTTAACCCTGCGAGCGAATCAACAGTACAACCTGCTCGTGGCGACCGTCGTTTTTCAGGTGTTGAATGGGAAGAAAGCCCTGTTCATAACTATTTGAAACAGTCTTATTTGTTATCTAGTCGTTGGTTAACTAACATGATTAGTGATTCAACCTTAGATGATGCTAGCAAAAATAAATGTGATTTTTACACACGCCAGTTTATCGATGCGATGTCACCGTCTAACTTTGCATTAACCAATCCTGAGGTGCTTAAAGAGACTGTAGAAACTAAAGGTCAAAACTTGATGGCTGGCCTTGAGAACTTGATGAAAGACATGGAGAAAGGCAGTATCACCATGACGGACGAGTCGGCGTTTACTTTAGGCGAAAACATTGCGACAACGCCGGGTTCAGTTGTATTTGAAAACAAATTGATTCAATTGGTTCACTTCAAACCGATGAATGAGAAAGTCAATGAGCGGCCAATTCTCATCATCCCTCCTTGCATCAATAAATATTACATTCTCGATTTATCGGAGCATAATTCGTACGTTCGTTACTGTTTAGAGCAAGGTAATGATGTGTATATCGTTTCTTGGCGTAACCCAGATGAATCTCTAGGTGATGTCACTTGGGATGAATACATTTCTGAAGGCACAATACCGGCGATTGATGCGGTTAAAGCTATTTCTGGTGCGAAGAAGATCAATGCCGTTGCATGGTGTATTGGTGGCACAATGTTGGCGACAACGATGGCTGTGTTGGCTAAAAAACGTAAGAAACCTATTGCTAGTGCAACCTTCTTTACAACATTATTAGACTTCTCTGATCCAGGCGAATTAGGTGTGTTTATTGATGAGTCGCAAGTTCAACAACATGAGCAAAAATTAAAAGAAGGCGGCGTGATGCCAGGCAAGCAATTAGCATCAACGTTTGCAATGCTTCGTGCTAATGACTTGATTTGGAGCTATGTGGTTAATAACTACCTTAAGGGTAAAACACCACCACCTTTTGATATACTTTATTGGAACGGCGATTCAACCAATATGACGGCAGCCATGTACACATGGTACTTGCGTAATATGTACTTAGAAAACAATTTAGCGAAGCCGAATGAAATCCAATTATGTGGTGTGGATATTGACCTAGGTAACATTGATTGCCCTGTGTATTTCTTGTCTGCTATTGAAGATCATATTGCACCTTGGAAAACAACGTTTATTGGTACAGAGCTTGTTAAAGGCCCGGTTGAGTTTGTATTGGCAGCTAGTGGGCACGTTGCCGGTGTCATTAACCCAGCCAATAAAAACAAGCGTCACTTCTGGATAGAAGGTGAGCTGGGCAAAGGCGATGACCATTGGTTAGAATCAGCGACTGAAGTCCCCGGTAGTTGGTGGCCACACTGGGATAAATGGCTTAAAGCACAAGGCGGAAAAATGATTGATGCGCCTCAAGAGCTCGGCAATAAAGACTATGCAGAGCTCGAATCTGCGCCGGGTTCATTTGTATTAGCAAAAACATCGTAACCGAAAGATGAATAGAGAAAAGGCCTGCATTGCAGGTCTTTTTTTTTGCTTAAAATATAGAAAAAATGCTATGTAATCGTGTAATTAACGCAAAAAACACTAGAATATGGGTATGGAATCACCTTGCATCAAGATGTGTACGCTTAACGAAGAAGACATTTGTCTTGGTTGCGGCCGCTTGTTAGATGAAATAACGTCGTGGACCACCTATTCTGATGAGCAACGCGATACGTTGTTGAAGGTGTGTGAGCAAAGAAGGCGCATGTTGGCTCAGGGCTCAATGAGGTCGAACGAAGGCTGAGTCGGAATTGTTTTCTAAAGAAGTATGCTAAAGGTATTGATAGCAGGCGTAAGAGCGGTAAACTGCTACAAAGGATTAACCATAGGTTGCTAAATGAATGCAGAAAAGGTCGTTTTTAGTTTCATTGTTGTGTTGGCGTTAACGCTAAATTTTGGTTTTTTTGTTGGGGAGATGGAAGACCCGATGCATCATAATATCTATGAACTATTCGCAACCATTTTCGTTAATTTCCTCGCAACGGGCTTGAAGTTGGGTGATAGAACGCAAATCGGTGCGGTTTTATTATCAACAAGTTTGGTCGCTAATTTGCAATTGATTGCGGCGGCTTCAGTCTGGGGTTATGTTGAGCACATCTCGGGCGCAGGGTTAACGCCAGGAAATACATCGATAATAGTGTCACTAACGGGTGGGGCGTTAATCGCCAATGTTATTTCTGTGGTGATGCTGGTTTCTGAAACATTGATGTCCCGAAGATAGCCAATAGTCGCTCGGCATGTCTGCCTCACAACTAGATAGAGTTTCCTTTATTGTTTTGCGCAATATGCGTACGCCAATTATTATTTTGGTGTGTGTTTATGCTGTTTGCATCTTGGGTATGGTGATGGTGCCTGGCTTGCCCGATGCCAACGGGAGTACAACATACCTGTCATTTTTCCATGCCTATTATTTTCTAGCATATACCGCAACGACGACAGGGTTTGGTGAATTACCAGGCGAATTTAGCAATGCGCAAAGGATGTGGGCAGTTGTTTGTTTATATACCAGTGTGGTTACTTGGTTGTATGCGGTTGGTAAGATTATTGCGCTGGTTAGAAACCCTCACTTGCAAGCGGCTATTGATGAGACGCGTTTTGCTCGTGCGGTAGCAAAGAAGAAAAGAGATTTTTATATCGTTTGTGGTTTTGGTGATACAGGGAGTCTTTTGCTACGGGGGCTGGATGATGCGGGGTTATCGACAGTTGTTATTGAGTCGAATGATGAGCGAATTAAGGCGCTTGAGTTGAGGGACTATCAAATGAAGGTTTTGGGCCTGTGTGCTGATGCGACCCAGCCCCGATTTTTGTTAGATGCAGGTATTGAAAGTGAGAAGTGTATTGGCATTTTAATTTTATCAAATGATGAGGCCACTAATTTAAAAGTGGCCGTGTCGGCTCGAATTTTAAGGCCTGATTTGAAAATAATTTGTCGTTCCGCTTCGACAGAAAACGAGAGTGAAATCCTTTCTGTGGGTGGTGATATTCACGTTGTTGACCCTTTCCGCGTTTTTGCCAGTTACCTAAGCATGATCATTTATAACCCAACGATTCAAACAATAAATGAATGGATTTCCGGTTCATCTGGTGCAATGTTAGATCACAATATTTGTCCGCTTAAAGGGGGTAAATGGATTTTATGTGGGCACGGCCGAATGGGTCGAGTTATTTATAAAAAATTGTCGGATAAGCAAATTGATATCACGGTCGTTGAGCCCAATGTTGAGCGTATTGAAAGGATCGCTGAGCACGCGATATTGGGCAGAGCTAATTTAGAAAATTTAGAGAAGGCAGGGTTAAAGGATTGCGTTGGGTTAATTGCTGGCACTGATAATGATA
Source organism: Cycloclasticus sp. (assembly GCA_012960055.1). Classification (GTDB taxonomy): domain Bacteria; phylum Pseudomonadota; class Gammaproteobacteria; order Methylococcales; family Cycloclasticaceae; genus Cycloclasticus. The sequence continues at coordinate 5,426 of DUCA01000215.1, read as the reverse complement.
CGTTCAATTTAAGCATGATTCATCAAGCAAATAGAGTGAATCCCGCTTTGTTTTCGATGGTTAGGCAAAATAAACATACCAATGAAATATTATTTAAAAGAGCCCAAGTTGATTACATTATGCAACCTAGCTTAGTGATTGCCAGAATGGTGTTGTTTATGTTGACCGCACCTTTGCTAAAGCCGTTTTTTAGTTATTTACGCCTTGTCTACGAGAATGACCCTTCTAGGCTAGCCGATATCACAAATCGCTTAGCGACAGAGGTTGGAGGCGAAGCACCGATGCTTAAAACCTATAGCTTTACGCAGGAAAAAGCCCCCGCTGTTTACCAAAAGTTATTTGAGCGAACAGAGGTAAAGCTGGGAGATATTTGTCGCGATCCAGCCATACAGACAGACTTTTTGAAAATAGTGCCATTGGTTCATAAGCGCGGCAAAACAATTAAAGTGCTACCACCGAATGATTTAGTGTTGATGACTGAAGACGAAATACTTTTCTGTATGCGGCCCAGTCAGGCGGTCTATTTTGAAGCAAACATTAGCAATATCCATCTATTGGATTATTTGTTAACGGGAGTTGAACCGGCTAGAGGCGGTTTTTTTAGATGGCTGGAAAGTAGGGGAGTGGCAAGCTAAGGCGTTGTTTTAACGGTTATTACTTTGTAGCCAATCTTCAACTAAATTTATATCTGTATCATTCATTAATGCCGGCGCATGGGCTGTATTCTCAATCGTTATTAGTTCAGCTTTGGGCCCTGTGGTCGTCATTTTTTCAGCCGTCTCAGCCAGTAAGAGGTCAGAATCCTCGCCTTTAATGACTAAGGTAGCTTGTGTGATAGCATTCCATACAGGCCACAAATTTAAATCTTCAAGTGGCTTGTCCATAAAAACTTTAGAAATATCTGGGTCGTAATTCAGAGTAAATTGCCCACTGCTAAGAGTCCGTTGCCCATGGGTTAGCATGTTATTCCATTGTTTCTCTGATAGCTTACCAAAACCAGCGTAAACAGTGCGAATGTAGCGACCCAGTTCGTCTGCGGTGTCAAAGGTTGGCTGTTGACCAACGTAGTCAGCAATGCGCTTTAACGATTCCTTTGGAATGTGCGGTCCCACATCGTTAATAATTAATTTTTTGATGGGTGAATCGGGCAATGACGCCAAGGCCATGCCCAGCAAGCCGCCCATTGATGTGCCCAACCAATCAACTTTTTCAACGCCCGCTCTTGCGATAATCATTAATGCATCAACGGTGTATTGGTTGTAGTCGTACGCCATTTTATTAACCAGCCAATCACTTTCGCCACGACCGGGCAAATCAAAACAAATAACACGGCGTTTTGCTGAGAGCTTCTGAGCCAGCACATCAAAATCATGCTTGTTGCGGGTTAGGCCGTGCGAACAAATAAGAACATCTGGGTTATCAGCATCCCCCCATTGCTTATAAGCCAGTTTGTGTAATCCGCCTATAGAACAACTAGTTACGTATTGAGTTTTCATAATATTCCAGATGATTTTTTGTTGCAATGCAACTATACTGAATCGGTTGTACCCAAGCATAACCTAAATTAACGGAGAGAAACATGAGTGAAGTAAGGGAAGTTGTTGCATTAAGCGCAGTTAGAACTGCGATTGGTGATTTTGGTGGAAGTTTAAAATCAGTTGCGCCTAGTGCGTTATCAGCGATTACATTAAAAGAAGCTGTTGCTAGAGCGGGTGTTGAGCCAGCAGAAGTAGGTATGGTTGTGATGGGTAATGTGATTCCGGCTGAAGATCGTTATGCATACACAGCACGTGTTGCACAAATTGAAGCAGGTATTCCATGCGAAACATCTTGTATTGCTGTTAACCGTTTATGCGGTAGTGGTATGCAAGCTATTGTAAATGCTGCACAAGGCATTATGGTTGGTGATCATGACGTTGCTATTGCTGGTGGTGTTGAGTCTATGAGTAATGCTTTTTACGCATCATCAGGCATGCGTTGGGGCCAAAAAATGGGTGACGGCAAAATGTTGGACTTGATGGTTTCTGCTTTAACAGATCCATTCGGCACTGGCCACATGGGCATGACTGCTGAAAACCTTGCTGACAAATACAATGTATCTCGCGAAGACCAAGATGCATTTGCTGTAGAAAGCCACAAACGTGCAGCGAATGCACAAGCAGAAGGCCGTTTTGATTCACAAATCGTTCCTGTTGAAATGAAAACACGCAAAGGCGTAACCGTGTTTGAAAAAGACGAGCACGTTCGCCCTGATATTACAGTTGAAAAATTGGCCGGTATGCGCCCAGCGTTCAAAAAAGGCGGTTCAGTTACAGCGGGTAACGCATCAGGTATTAACGATGCATCATCAGCGATGGTATTGATGGAAAAAAATGCGGCTGAAGCACGTGGCTTGAAACCAATGGCTCGTTTAGTTGCTTACACTCACGCGGGTGTTGAGCCTGAAATTATGGGTATTGGCCCTGTTCCTGCTGTTAACCAAATTTTGGCTGATACGGGTTTAACAGTGGCTGATATTGACGTTTGGGAAGTGAACGAAGCGTTTGCTGCACAAGCACTTAGCGTATGTCGTGAACTTGACCTTCCTATGGATAAAGTGAATGTTAATGGTAGTGCGATTTCTTTAGGTCACCCTATTGGCGCTTCTGCAAACATCATCGTTGTTAAAGCGTTGCACGAGTTAGAACGTGTTCAAGGTAAATATGCCTTAGCTACTTTATGTATTGGTGGTGGACAAGGTATTGCGACACTTTGGGAACGCATGTAAGACCAGCGTTTTTCAAATCAAAAAAGGCGAGCAGTAGCTCGCCTTTTTTTGTGTCAATTGAGATTTAAGATTGAAGCGCTTTAGGCAAGGAAAAGGTCACTTTTTCTTGGATGCCTGGGTTTTCAATCGCGCGGGTACCGCCCCAGTCTTTTAATTGCTTAATCACACATTGCACGAGTTCCTCAGGTGCAGAAGCGCCAGCGGTGACACCGACTGTTTGTATGTCCGTTAGCCATGACTGTTGAATATCGTCAGCGCCATCAATCAGGTAGGCATGTTTACCTAATTTTTCGGCAATTTCACGCAGTCTGTTTGAATTAGAACTGTTGGGTGAGCCGACGACCAAGACAACATCAGATTTGTCAGCGAGGTCTTTTACGGCGTCTTGTCTGTTTTGCGTTGCGTAGCAAATATCATTCTTTTTAGGGCCGACAATACTAGGGAACTTTTCACGCAGTGCCTCAATGATGGAGCTGGTGTCATCCATTGATAGGGTGGTTTGCGTGACAAATGACAAGTTGTCTGGGTTAAGCACGTTTAAATTGAAAACGTCTTCAGGCGATTCGACTAAATGAATATTAGCGTCGGGGTTGAGTTGTTCATAACGCCCCATGGTGCCAACCACTTCGGGGTGACCTTTGTGCCCAATAAGAATGACTTCACGTCCTGCTTTAGCGTTGCTGATAACTTCCATATGCACCTTGGTAACCAACGGGCAGGTTGCATCAAAAACGTTTAATTGACGTCGTTTAGCTTCAAGCTCAACGGCTTTGGAAACGCCATGAGCGCTAAAGATAACGGTCGAGTCATCAGGTACTTCGTCGAGTTCGTCGACAAAAACAGCGCCACGTTTTTTAAGATTTTCCACTACAAAGCGGTTATGTACCACTTCATGTCGAACGTAGATGGGTGCGCCGAGTAGGTGTAGGGCGCGTTCAACAATTTCAATGGCGCGGTCAACGCCGGCGCAGAACCCTCTTGGGTTGGCTAATATAATTTTCATTTAATCAGTGGTGTTTTTAGAGTGACGACGGTTCTTATCCCACAGTATTTCAGACTGCCCACCTTGCCGTGCGAGTACGCGACATAAAACAAACAGTAAATCGGATAAACGGTTGAGGTACTTAACCACCGGCGGGTTGATGTTTTCTTCGCGCGCCAAGCTGACAGTAATTCGCTCAGCGCGGCGACATACGGTACGCGCTATGTGGCAGGTTGCTGCCGCTAAATTACCACCGGGTAGAATGAACTCTTTAAGTGCGGGTAAATCAGCATTGTGTTCGTCGAGTATTTTTTCTAATGTATCAATATTCGAATCGTCAATGGCGCTGTAACCGGGCACGCAAAGCTCGCTGCCCAGATCAAATAAATCGTGTTGAATGTCGAGTAGTTGATTGGCAATGACGTCACCCGTACCAAAGGCTATCACTAGGCCAATTTGGCTATTCAACTCATCCACGGTGCCGTAGGCTTCAACGCGTAAAGAATCTTTATCTACGCGGCTGCCGTCACCTAGGCCGGTGGTGCCAGAATCACCGGTGCGGGTATAAATTTTAGAAAGACGATGCCCCATAATGACTAGATAATGTTAGTTTTAGATACGATAATGCCATCTTCATCGGCATACAAATATTCGCCAGGGGTAAATGTGGCGCCTGCAAATGTCACGGGAATGTTTTTATCCCCCCAGCCCTTTTTAATGCTCTTCAGTGGGTTGGTTTGTATTGCACGAACACCGATGGGCATGGCGTTTATGTCAAAAGAATCTCGGATGCAGCCGTATACGACCACGCCTGACCAACCATTCTTATAACCCATTTCAGCCAGCATATCACCAAGTAGGGCGCAGCGTAATGAGCCGCCGCCATCAACGACCAGCACATCGCCGTTCACTTTTTCGGATAACATTTCTCGGACAAATACGTTGTCTTCAAAAATTTTGACGGTTTGTATGGCTCCAGTAAAACGAGGGAGCCCACCAAAAGATTGAAACATCGGCGTTACAATTTGCAAGTCGTCTGAAAAGTCATCGCATAGGTCTGCGGTCTTAAATGTCATGGTGATGTCGTTATTTGTTTAGTATTCAATCATTATTATACCGAAAGGGGTTGAGTTTCGTTTAATCGGATAATAAATAATATTTTCTTAACTAAGCTTTCATACCAGTTTATCTACTTACGGTAAGACTTTATCTTGCTTGCTAAGACCTCAAACGGTATCTTTAACGGATAATTAAAAGGGAGAACAAATTTAATGTTATATCGAATAAGCAGTTTGTTGATGTTGGTGTTTTTATCCGGTTGTGTTTTAACTGAGAATACGCGTGATGTGGCGTTTGATTTACCGGCGTTGGAATTACAAGGCGGTAGTTCCAGTGCGATAGTCGTTGGTGTATTGGATGAAAGAGCGTATGTGCTTTCTGGGGAAAAGCCCGCCAAGTACATTGGTGAATTTGAGTTGTCTATGGGCGGTCCTTATGATGCATTTACCACGTCAAAGCAACCGATGGCTCATGAGTTTTCGAATAAATTAGCGGGCTTGTTGGGGGGTAAATTCCCAAAAATCCAAACCATGCGTTTAGCGCTTGGTTTAACAAAACAGCAAGCAGTCGATAAATTATTAACAGCAGGTACCAACAGAGTTGTTCTAGTGACTTTAG
>DUCA01000214.1:8757-9809 GCA_012960055.1 Cycloclasticus sp. | reverse complement strand
TTTCGGAAGAATGCCGCGCAACAAACTACCGCTAACACGTTGATTCGCACTTAACATGACTTCAGCTCTGACATAGGGTGCCCAGCCAACAATGTCTTTTGCAGTGTCTAAACTACTGCCTAATTGTTGCCAATTATGCAAGGCATTTTGGGACTCTTTAATCGTCACATGAGAGGCCATACCCAATATTTTTTCTCGCAATTGTGCTTCAAAGCCATTCATCACAGACAACACCGTGATAAGCGCCATCACACCCAGCGCAATACCCAACATGGAGGTCATGCTAATGAACGATATAAAACCCGAGCGCTGTTTCGCTCGCGTGTATCGCAGACCAATAAATATTTCGAGTGGTTTAAACATAGGTGAGAATTAGAGCATATATTGCGACCGTTAGTCGCGTTGCAACGGATAGAAATATCATTGTATTGCCTTTAGGATGATATATTTAAAGTTACAGCAGTTATTAAGGGAATAATCATGACGTTACAGAAAACCATCCTAACCAGCATTTTATGTTTAAGTGCCTACGCTAGCAATGCAGACGTTTTACTCATTGATGTGATAAATAAGGAACCTGCAAACACAGCCGCTGGCTTACTAAGACCCACTAACGGTCAATCGATGGATCAAGTTAAATCAAATTTCGGCGAACCGGCTATAACATACCCTGCCATTGGTGAACCCCCCATTACCCGTTGGAACTATTCAAAGTTCTCTGTTTATTTTGAACATCAGCTTGTTATTCATAGCGTCGTCAATAAACCGAAAAAGGCCCTGTAATTTTAGTTTTTTTGCAAACGCTAAAAAAACAATATACAGTGCCCAACAAGCTTATAACTATTCGTCTTTAGGATTATACATACAATCATTTTTCGGAGATAAAATGAAAACTATAAAAATGTTAGCCATTAACTTGGTTGTTCTAACTGGCTTTGTTAGCTTTAGCGCTACTGCCCAACCTGTAAACATCACGCCTGACATAGCAAGCGTTGAATTTACAGTAAATGGTGAAAAATTCACTATTGCACGTAATCAAGACAACAACCACA
>DUCA01000214.1:0-8636 GCA_012960055.1 Cycloclasticus sp. | reverse complement strand
AAAATGGATAGCGACAAAAGCATCATGGTTATCGATTCACGCACACCTGATTGGGTTGCTCGTGGCACAATCGCTGGTGCAGTGAACATTCCTTGGACAGGTTTAGACGCTAAAAAAGGCGCAACTGAACTTGATATCGAACTTATTGTTGTTGATGGGTTTGGTGCTGAAAAAGAAGACGGTAAATGGGATTTCTCAAAAGCTAAAACTTTAGTTATGTTCTGTAATGGCATGTGGTGTGGTCAATCACCTAGGAACATCCACTCGTTACTTAAACTAGGTTACCCTGCAGAAAAATTAAAATGGTACCGCGGTGGCATGCAAACTTGGAATGTTTTAGGTCTATCAACAGTTAAACCTCAATAAACACGTATTCGCGTTATTTAAAGGCCTGGCTATTTAGCTAGGCCTTTTTTATTTCTGTCAATTGAAGCGCATCTGTTATGCGTTTATGCGAAAATGGCTGCCCTACTTTTCGTTACTTTTAAAGCATGCCCTTCGCTAGCCTCGACCTACCAAAAAATAAATATCAAGCCTTCGACTGGGGGATCTTTGATGGCTGTTCTGATGCTTTGAACATCGCCAACGTTGCGCTTGCTTCAGAGCAACTGTTTATTGTTATTTGTTCCGACACGCAATCTGCATTGCGTTTAGAACGCGAGATTCCTTTTTTCTTAACGGCCGAACTACCACTGATTTACTTTCCAGATTGGGAGGTACTGCCTTACGACAGCTTCTCGCCGCTAGGCGAAATTATATCCGAACGCCTTGCAACACTGTATCGCTTACAAAGCTTAAAACGCGGCATACTGCTTGTTACGGTTAATTGTTTGCTGCAACGTTTAGCACCTAGAACACAACTGTTAAGCGAATGCTTTTCACTCACCAGCGGCGATACGCTTAATATTGAAAAAACGCGCTTAAACCTCGATTCTTTGAGCTATCAAAACGTGCATTCCGTACAAGAGCATGGTGAATATTCAATCCGTGGCTCCATTTTCGATATGTTTCCGATGGGCAGTAAAAAACCATATAGAATTGATTTGTTTGATGACGAAGTCGAATCCATTCGTACCTTCGATGTAGAAACACAACGTTCTGATGAAAAAGTGGATTCCATACAGCTGTTCCCGGCGCGTGAATTCCCCATTAATGACAACAGTATCCAATTATTCAGGCAAAAGTTCAGAGAACACTTCCCGAACGTATCTGACAAAAACACCCTGTATCAACAAGTATCGAAAGGTCATATTCCGAGTGGCATTGAGAACTACCTGCCTTTGTTTGTAGAAGAAACCGAGTCATTTTTCGACTATATACCCGATGCGACCATCATCTTACACGGCGACATACAAGCCGCTGGTGATACGTTTGCCAATCAAGTGGTTGAACGCTTTGAACACAGGCAGCGCGATATTGACCGCCCGGCTTTACGACCCGACTTGTTGTTTCATGATATTGAAAGTTTCAATAAACAGCTGTCTAACTTTCCACGTATCACTCTCAGCAGTAACATCGATGAACTGGATAAAGCCCCTCTGATTAACCCGAAAAATAATGCGGACGAACACGCCTTATTCGATATTTTGAATGCCCGTGGCCATAAAACGCTGTTTATTGCTGAATCTGCTGGCCATCGCGAATCTATGTTATTGCAATTACAAAAACTCAACATTCGCCCGAGTGTCATTGATGATTGGCAAGGCTTTATCGAAAACAATGCCTCGCCCTGCATTGCGGTAGCGCCCATCGATGAAGGGCTAAGTACCGATTCCATCTCACTGATTACCGAAAATAACTTATTCGGCACACGTGTACAGCAACGGCGCCGCCGACGTTCGTCATCCAACCAGCGTCTTGAAAATATTTTCAACAGCCTAGCCGAACTTGAAATTGGTTCACCGGTCGTACACCAAGAACACGGTGTTGGCCGCTATATCGGTTTAAAACATATCGTGGTGGACTCAGTTGAAACGGAATTTTTGACCATTGAATACGCCAATAACGATAAACTCTACGTGCCAGTCTCCTCGCTCAATCTCATTGGCCGCTACATGGGCACACAGGGTGATAGCGCGCCTTTGCATAAGCTCGGCAGCGACCAATGGGAAAAGGCGCGTAAAAAAGCACTCAAACGCGCTCGCGATGTGGCCGCCGAATTATTAGACATTCACGCAAGACGCGCCGCTAAACCTGGCCGACCTATGGTGGTTGAATCGTCAGAATACGATACCTTCGCCCGTGCTTTTCCATTTGAAGAAACCGAAGATCAAGCGACCGCCATTGAGCAAACGCTGCATGACATGAGCTTAGCAAAACCCATGGACCGCGTTATTTGTGGCGATGTGGGCTTTGGCAAAACAGAAGTGGCGATGCGCGCCGCGTTCACCGCTGCAAGCAATCATTACCAAACGGCTATTCTGGTACCCACCACATTATTGGCGCAACAACACTTTCAAAACTTTTCTGACCGTTTCGCCGACTGGCCGATTCGAGTCGAAGTGTTATCGCGTTTTGTCGGCACTAAAAAGCAAAACCAAATCATTGCCGACACCGCTGAAGGTAAAGTTGATATCTTAATTGGCACACACAAACTGTTACAAAAGTCGCTGGTGTATAACAACCTAGGCCTCGTGATTATTGACGAAGAGCAACGTTTTGGCGTACGCCATAAAGAGCACTTTAAATCCATGCGGTCAGAAGTGGACATGCTGACATTAACGGCCACACCGATACCCAGGACACTGAATCAAGCGATGTCCGGCTTACGCGACATTTCCATTATCGCCACCCCTCCGCCAAATCGTCATGCCATTGAAACGTTTGTTTCAGAATGGAACAACGGCTTAATCCAAGAAGCCTGCCAACGGGAAATTCGTCGTGGTGGACAAATTTTTGTGTTGCACAATGATATCTCCAGCATGGATCGTATGGTTCTCGAGTTAGAAGAACTCGTCCCTGATGCAAAGATCCTAAAAGCGCACGGGCAAATGCGTGAAAGCGAGTTGGAACAAATCATGTTAGATTTTTACCACCACCGTTTCAATGTATTGGTCTCCACCACCATCATTGAAAACGGCATCGACTTACCCAATGCCAACACCATCATCATCAACCGTGCGGACAAATTAGGCTTATCACAATTACATCAATTACGTGGCCGAGTGGGTCGTTCACATCACCGTGCATACGCTTACATGATTGTGCCACCAGACGGTGTGATGACAAAAGACGCCAAAAAACGCATCGACGCCATCCAAAGTAGCTCTGATTTAGGCGCAGGCTTTAGCCTGTCAACGCATGATATGGAAATTCGAGGTGCCGGTGAATTACTCGGCGATAACCAAAGTGGTGATATTCAAGAAATTGGTTTCACGCTATATACCGAACTCCTCGACAACGCCGTTGCCGCCATTAAATCGGGCAAACAACCGGAACTTGAACAACGCATTGATACCGGCCCTGAAATCGACCTGCACGAAAGCGCGCTGATTCCAGAAGACTATCTACCGGACGTACATACACGTTTGGTGTTATACAAGCGAATTGCCAGCGCCGATAACGTCGATGACTTGCATGACCTACAAATTGAGATGATTGACCGTTTTGGATTATTGCCCGACAGCACAAAATGTCTGTTTGGTATCAGCGAGATAAAACAACTGGCCAGCCAAGTGGGCGTAGAAAAAGTGAGTTTTGGAAAATCAACTGGGCTGATTCAATTTTCCAACGAACCGTGTATTGATCCTGCAAAAATTATCGGATTAATTCAAAAACAGCCACAAGTTTTTCAATTGAATGGGCCGCAAAAATTACGTTTCACTAAAAAACTTGATAACACCGACCTTAAAGTTGAGTTTATACTCAAACTACTCAACTCAATCGCGCTGACCCAACACTAACCGATGCAGACTTCTCGCTTTTTAATCCTCACCCTTCTTTCTCTTGTTTTTAACAGCGCTGTTATTTATGCAGAAAACCACCTTGGAAAAGAACAAGAAATTGACTGGTACAGTGTTGAATACATTATTTTCGAAAACAACCCGCTCAGTAACCAAGCATTAGAACCGTGGACAAAAGAACCGTTTGAAATGCCTATCGACGCTATTGAATTAGATAGCCCTTCTGATAACGATAGCGACCAATCAAATCTCTCAGCGGATTACAAAGAACCAGATAGTCCGCTCATTAGCATTCAATTAGATAGCCCTTCTGATGGCGATAGTAACCAATCAAACCTCTCAGCAGATTTCAAAGAACCAGATAGTCCGCTCATTAGCAAAGCATTTAGCCCACTCAACATTGACCAACAGCAACTTCACGGCGTGGTGACACGACTCGACAAACAATCGTCATATACGCCCATAGTTCACGGCGGATGGATTCAACCATTAGAAGAAAAAAGTCCCTTACAAGCCATACAAATTGTTCAACAAGCCGGTGCAATTCAGCTTGAGGGGACGCTGACCTTTCACCGTGGCCGCTATTTGCACTTAGATGTTGATTTGCAATTAACGGAAATGATGCCAGCGACGTTCAACGATAGTTATCTAAGTAGTGTCGCTTTACAGCCCGCCACGATCTATCGACTAAAAGAAACCCGGCGAATTAAAACCAGCGACACGCACTATTTTGATCACCCTCGGTTTGGCGTAATAGCCATTGTAGAAAAAATCGATTTTCCTGAAGCGCCCGTTTCGACATCCGACTTAATACAAGAACAACATATTGAAGCGATTGAATTAGTGCAACCCAATCCTAGTCAATTAAACGAGAATTAGACTAAATACGCCTGTTTGGTCGCATTGTAATCAGACACAATCGCATCAATAGCCTCTTGCTCAAACGGTCTGAGGCCCGACACCACCATGTCCTTTGTACCGTGTCCGATTTTATTTCCATCAACGAATAAATCGAACTCCAATTTTACGCTGCCTTTTTTGCCATTCACCTTCATGGATGCGCCTGAAAACTCCAGTGACAATTCGCCACTGGAAAATTGCTCAATCTCAATCACCATGTCTTTGTAGATAATTAACGGCCTAGCAGGGTTAATCATCACATCGTTTTTCTGCATCAAATCGATCAAAATCTCTGGGAAGGTTCGGCCTGAAAACTCCACGTACTTCTCAATCAAACTTGAAATAAAACCTTCATCGTGACTGATACTGCCCGAACTATGAATCGTCATCATCGACTTATCATTTTGATCTCGCAAACTGAACTCGGCAGATAACTCTGATGGCAATTTAACGATGGATTGCTCCGTCACCATGCTTTCAAAGTCAAACCGCATGGATTGGCTCACGCCCAATTCAGTTAGCGCCACCGCAAACAACAAATCGCCCGGCACGCAAAAACGCTTTGCATCGATGTCGTGCAAGGGGTTGAAATCACCAGCAACCGATTTTGCGAACAAACTCGCTTGCTCACGACTAACGTTGACAAGCTGATTTTCTAAACTATAAAACTGCTTTAAATTCATGATTTTTAATATCTTAATTAAACTGTTTATTATACTTAAATTAACTAGCGTCCGTTTCCATCTGCAAAACCAAGGCGGTTAATAACGCATGGACTTTATCCATGCCTTCAGATGCGAACGCCTCAACCTTATCCATACTTATTTCATCACCTTCTAGACCGGCCGCCCAATTAACCACAACGGCGCAACACGCATAGTTTAATTTAAGCTCTCTCGCTAATCCTGCCTCTGGCATACCCGTCATACCGACAAGCTCACAACCATCACGCTCAAGCCTGACAACTTCGGCCGCGGTCTCAAGCCTTGGGCCTTGTGTACAAGCATAAACCGCCTCGTTCAGTACTGGCAGCTCTACTTCAGCCATAGCCGCACTGAGTCGATCTCTTAACGTTAATGAATAGGGATTAGTGAAATCAATATGCACCACTTGCTCTAAGTCTTCTTCAAAATACGTAGACAAGCGCCCCCACGTGTAATCAATCAGTTGATTGGGTAGCACCAAACTTGCGGGTGGCATCGTCTTATTCATACTGCCCACAGCCGCCACCGCAACAATATCCGTTACACCGGCTTCTTTTAACGCCCAAATATTCGCTTGGTAGTTAATCTTGTGCGGCGGGATGGTATGCCCATAGCCATGACGAGCCAAAAACACCACCTCAACGCCATTGAGTTTACCGAAGGTTAATGCCGACGAAGGTTCTCCATAAGGGGTTTTAATCACCCGTTTATGCACACCGTCAAGGTCGACCAGCTTGCTTAATCCTGTTCCGCCAATAATCGCTAACACTGACATAATAACTCCTCTAAATTTTCTGGGCAGGCGTATAAACCACTCACATTGCGCAAGTAACCTTTGTAATCCATACCTAGGCCAAATAAATAGTCATTACCCGCTTGAAAACCCACAAAATCGGCCGTTACCGGCTTATTCTCTGTCATTGCCTTATCGACGAGTACCGCCGTATAACAACGTTCAGCGCCTTGTTCAACACAGTACTCTTTTAGCTTGGCCATTGTGATTCCTTCGTCCAATACGTCATCAACAATTATCACGGTTCTATTTAATAATGTCGTTGTTGGCAGTTGTTTCCACACCAACGCTTCACCGACAGTTTTTCCTTGGTAACGCGTTGCGTGAATATAATCCATTTCTAATGGGAATTTCAATTTAGGCAGTAAGCGACCAACCGCAACCACAGCACCCGTCATCACGCAAAGCACAATCGGATTCATATCACTGCACTTCTCGGTAATGTCTTCCGCTAAGCGAGTAAACATCGACTCAACTTCGCGCTCATCTAATAAGCAGACGCTGTTATTCTCAACAATTTCAATTTCAGCCAATGAAACGTCCATTTAACTCAGTTCCTCGACAATTTTATGACTCTGCTGCCATTGTTTAGAGTCATGAAGCGGTTCACACGACATTAACGACGTGGGTCGCATGGCTTTTAGCCGTTCAACTGAATCTGTAGCAATTGGCATCCCATTTAAGCCGTCAATAATTTGCTCTGCTGCTGAGCGATCATTACACACCAAGGCCATATCACCACCGGCCTGTAATGCCCGTGTTGCGCGCTGCACATAATCACCCACCACACTGGCGCCGTGCATCGTCAAGTCATCACTAAAAATAGCTCCCTTAAAGCCCAATTGTTCACGTAACACCGTTTGTAGCCAGTAGTCAGAAAAACCGGCGGGTAACTCATCCATGTGTTTATAGATCACATGAGCCGGCATGATGCCCTTCATGCCTGCTGAAATCAGTTGTTTAAAGGGGAATATATCCTCTTGCATAACCTCTTCAAGCGGGCGCTCATCGACAGGAATAGCCACATGTGAGTCCGGCGCCACCGCCCCGTGCCCAGGGAAATGCTTACCAATACTTGCCATGCCCGCATCGGCTAAACCGCGTTGAAACGCCTCGGCAACATCCGCCACAGCTTGTCTATCACTCGAAAAAGCGCGGTCTCCAATCACTTCGCTGCAGCCATAGTCCAAATCCAACACCGGGGCAAAGCTAAAATCCACGCCCACTTGGCGCAATTCAGCCGCCATCAACCACGCCACTTGTTGCGCGTAGTCCAATCCACGTTGCTTATCCTCCGCGTAAACGTCGCCTAAACGCTGCATGCAGGGTATTTGAGTGAAACCATCTTTGAACCGTTGCACTCGGCCACCTTCATGGTCAACGGCTATTAACAGTGGCTCTTCCCTTAATCGATGAATTTCAATACACAGCAGCCTCACTTGCTCAAGCGACTCGTAATTCCTTGAAAAAAGAATTAAGCCACCCACCAACGGGTGCTTTAAAACATCTCGATCAACTTGCGAAAGCTCGACTCCCTCAATATCAATCATTAAAGGCCCAAGAGGCATAGGCGATTTCATTTTTATAGTCTATCCTTGCTATTAAGGTTTCAACCCAGCATAAAACTTATGCTGGTTCATTATGCGTTTAGTCGTTTTACTGTGTAATTTTTTATTATTTACATCAACCGTACTTGCCGAAGATGGCGATGAAACAGAAGCAGCAACCGCTCCCTAAATCATTTATCTGCCCCTAAACCCGCAATTCACCGTTAATTTATTGGGTAATAAGCATTATTTACGCACATCAATCGAATTACAACTGGCTAATGCCGACACTAAAAAAGCCATTACCGCCAATAACCCGGCTATACGCCACGCGCTTATTGTATTATTAAGTAATAATTATATTGGAAATATTTCAAGCATTGAGGGCCGCATGGAACTGCAAGACAAAGCGACTGAAGTTTTGAACGAAACATTAAAGGAATATGCGAAAACAGACGGCGTTGATAAAGTGCTATTCACCAACTTCGTATCCCAATAATAACTCCCCCCACGAAAACCGGCTTATTCGTTTATTGAAACCAACGTGCCGATGGGTGTTCGCTCGAAAAGATCAATCACATCTTCATTTAGCATCCTAATGCAACCGTGCGAGGATGGTTGCGCTGCGATTAGATTATCTGGCGCACCATGTATATAAATATAACGCCGCATGGTATCCACATCACCTAAACGGTTCTTACCTCTTTCAAGCCCAGACAACCATAAAATTCGCGTTAGAACCCAATCCCTATCGGGCAATTCATCCATTAATGTTTGCTGAAATATTTCT
>DUCA01000213.1 GCA_012960055.1 Cycloclasticus sp. | reverse complement strand
ACGTAATAGTTTGGATGCTTTGTGTAAGCGTTACGAGATAGATAACAGCCAACGTCAGTTACATGGCGCGCTATTGGATGCTGAAATTCTTGCCGACGTTTATATGATGATGACGGGTGGGCAAAACTCACTTTTTGACGATGAAAGTAACGGTCAATTTGACCATGCGCCAAAGTTATTGGATACCAATAGGCCAAGATTATCAGTGATAAAAGCCCATGGAGAGGAGCTAGAGCATCATCTTGAACGGCTCGCTTTTATTACAAAAGAATCTGGGCAAACTTGTGTTTGGGATAAACTAAATAGCTAAAGCAAATTAAAAAAGAAAAAGCGTAAATGAAGACTAAAACGTTAAATATTTCATTGGCGGTGCTGTTATGTATTGGTATTGCAGCGCCAGCGACAAGTTTTGCTGTGGATATCGACCAAACGGTTGCCAACGATAGCTTAATAAAGAAAAAACAATCAGAATCGAATAAATACTTAACAGCCAAAGAGTCGTATGGGCTTATTAAGGCCAATCTGGGTGAGGTGCTTTTTATTGACGTAAGAACGGTGGCCGAAGTTGAGTTTGTGGGCTGGACGCCCTTAGTCGACGCGGTTATTCCCTATATGGCCAATGATTTCGATGAGTGGGACGAGAAGAAAAAACGGTACCAGAAGGTAATTAATGGTGATTTCCCCATCGTTTTTGAGGAGTTGCTAGAAAGCAAAGGTTTAAATAAGAACAGCCCGATTATTTTCATGTGCCGCTCAGGGTCACGCAGTGCAAAAGCAGCAACATTGGCAACTAAACTGGGCTATACGCAGGCTTATACAATGGTTGATGGTTTCGAGGGTGATAAAGTAAACGAGGGCGCACACAAAGGTCATAGAACGCTGAATGGTTGGAAGAATAGTGGTGCACCTTGGAGCTATAAGTTAGACGGCAACAAGATTCTGTTTAATCAATAGGTCAATTTAATGAGCGCACATTGGGATAAACATGCAACGTGGAAAGAAGCTGAAAAAAGCTGGGATGAGCGTTCTAGCGAGCTTCAACAAAGTCATCCTATAAAACAGTTGGTAAAAATCCCTAAGTTACCTGGTATTCGTCCTAAAACAAAAAAGAACCTACGCTGGAAGGCGATGCATTATCTCGCTAAATATGACGAGGAAAAGTTTTTCATCAAATATTTCTTTTCCAACCCCATCAAGCATGGGTATAACTTAATTCGCTCTTATTTAACGCCACTGCCATTTATTCGAGATGATGACTTTTTCTTTTACGGATTAAAAAACGAAAAAGAATTTAGGCACGTGCTGGCTAAGAGAAACAGTAAATTGGTGATAGGCTTTTCTTATTGTCATAAACCCTTCGAGTGTCCATCTGGCCGTTTTACCCAAGCGTGTATCCACGAAACAGATAATCCCGTTTGTGGGCAGTGTTTTATTGGTAAGTGTGTTCACAGCCTGCCTACTAAGCAGGTATTGCCCGTCTTTATCACCACGGTTCACCAAATTGGCGAAGTGATTGTAAAAGAGGTAAAAAAACACCCTGAATTAGAAATAACTTACATTATCACCGCCTGTGAAATGACACTGCAAATGTTCGGTGATTGGGCCAACATGATGAATGTGCGTGGATTAGGTGTGCGTTTGGATGGGCAAATTTGTAATACCATGAAAGCGTTTGTAGCGTCTGAACACGGTATAAAACCAGGAATGGCCGTGGTGTTAGATGGCACAAAAAAACGCATTCTTGATTTAATAAAATACCGTCGAGAAGTGAATATTTAGAGAAACGGTGAGCTCCAGTTTTTGCTAAAATACCGCCTTTCTAAAAAATCGGTAATTTCAAATGACAGTTCGCACACGTTTTGCCCCGAGCCCAACCGGTTACTTGCACGTTGGTGGCGCAAGAACAGCTTTGTTTTCTTGGCTTTATGCTAAAAAAACCAAAGGCCAATTCATTTTACGTATCGAAGATACCGATAGAGAGCGCTCTACAGAAGAGTCCGTACAAGCTATTTTCGATGGTATGGAATGGTTAGGCTTATCGCATGATGAAGGCCCGTTCTTTCAAACAGACCGCTTCCCACGCTACTTAGAAATTATCCAACAATTGCTAGATCAAGGCGATGCGTATCACTGTTACTGTTCAGCAGAAGAAGTTGAAGCCGTTCGAGAAGAGCAGCGCGCTAACAAACAAAAGCCTCGCTATAACGGTAAATGTCGCCATCGTACCGATTCGGTCGAAGGTGTCAATCCAGTGGTACGGTTCAAAAACCCAGAGCAGGGTCTGGTCGTGTTTGATGACCTCGTGCGGGGTAAAATATCCATCAGTAACGAAGAGTTAGATGACCTTATCATTGCTCGTTCAGATGGTACGCCAACCTATAACCTGACCGTGGTTATTGATGATTTAGACATGAACATGACGCATATCATCCGTGGCGATGATCATATCAATAACACGCCTCGCCAAATTAACATCATGAAAGCATTAGGTGCCCAAGTGCCTCATTTTGCTCACGTGCCGATGATCCTCGGTGACGATGGTGCGCGTTTATCCAAAAGGCACGGCGCTGTGAGCGTTATGCAATACCGTGATGAAGGCTATTTGCCAGAAGCCTTGCTGAACTATTTAGTTAGATTAGGCTGGTCGCATGGTGACAAAGAGCTATTTAGCCGCGATGAAATGATAGCGTTGTTTGATATCAAAGATGTCAACAAAACAGCGTCTGCGTTTAATACCGAAAAATTACAGTGGATTAATCAGCAGTATATTATGAGTGCCGATCCTAGTGATTTAGTTGCACCGTTATCAGAACAATTAAAAACATTAGGCTGTGATGTTGAAAATGGCCCTGATGTTATTGAAATTGTTAAAACTCAACAAGAGCGTGCAAAAACCCTCAAAGAAATGGCCGAAAAAAGCCTGTTGTTCTATAACGACTACGACGAGTTTGATGAAAAGGCAGCTAAAAAGAATTTAAAAGCAGCGGCGCTAGAGCCATTAGAGATGATGTTGTCTAAATTTGAAGCGTTATCAGACTGGTCAAAAGAACCGTTACATCAAGTTATTTTAGATACGGCAGAATCGTTTGAATTAAAGCTAGGTAAAGTGGCCCAACCGTTGCGAGTTTCATTAACAGGTACGTCTGTTTCACCCTCACTGGATGCCACTTTGTTTTTATTAGGTAAAGAAATGTGCCTGAAAAATATCCAAAGAGGCATTGAGTTTATAAAAAATAAAATAAGTGCTCAACAAGGCTAGACGATATGTATATCGTTGAGTATAATTCGCGTCCTGCCAAGAGGGGGCCATAGCTCAGCTGGGAGAGCGCAACACTGGCAGTGTTGAGGTCAGCGGTTCGATCCCGCTTGGCTCCACCAATTTTGGTGAGAAAGTGATTTAGACGATTCGCTTTTGTAGAAAATAAAGATTTAGTCCCCATCGTCTAGAGGCCTAGGACACCGCCCTTTCACGGCGGTAACAGGGGTTCGAACCCCCTTGGGGACGCCAATAAAACAACCACTTACAGCAATGTAAGTGGTTTTTTTATGTCTGTACGAAACATATACGGAACAGTTGATTTCATGGTCTAGCCTTAACCTACATGATTGTTAATCTTGTGTGCGCAATACGATCGATAAATGGTGGGTAGAGCTCATTCATTAATCAGGAACGGTAATGGTTTAATGATTCAGGCCGAAAATTTTAAGCTTCAAGCTCCGTATCAGCTCGTATGTTTTTACTGTCAGACCAGTTTTCCCCTGTTGTTGCATACGCTGTAATAATGCCAAATGTGGCAGGTAAAGCTGTATTTGACTCCGGGGTATAAAAATTAGTTTCGTCGTAAATAGGGTTCATGTTTCATACTCCACGAAACTTATTTTGAAGCTTTCTAGCTTCTCCGGTTCCGATAAATAAGTACGTCCAAATAGTGTTGAAATAAGAACCTCTCTGATGAAGTGGGAGAGGGTATACCCCGACTCGTCTGCCAGTGTTTGTAGGTCCGATTTTATTTGACCTGGAATCCACACTTTTACATCTTCGGTGTTTTTACCCAGCTCAGGCGTACGGTTGATGATTTGGCTCGCCTCCGATGGTTCTTTTGCTTGTCGTGAAAACATAGGGGGGGGATTTAAAGCAAAACGGTGATCCCCTCGCTCAATGAGCCCCATCAAATCATAACGCCCATATAAATAACTAAAGAATGTTTGGCGTAAAAGGTCTGATTTAGATGAAGACGTATAGCTAGCCATCTCGTCTAAAGCCAAACTAAGCACTTCAGGAAGCCAAATTTTAATAGCAATATCATTGTTATCAAGGCCATCATAATGGCGTCCAGTGGTGCTGATAATGTACTCAGGGGCTGGAGCTTCGTCATTATCGTCGCCTTGTAAACTCGACTTGGGTGCGGTGTTTTTCTGTAAGAAATTAAAAAGAGCCATAGAGTTATTCCTTTTTATTAAGGTGAGTTCGACTCACTTCCCCTATTTATTGCATTGTGATGTGTTGCTAACCACCCTAGTCTAGCCGCACTTAGAACAGAACGTGAGCAGTGTTTATGACCGATAAATCAAGTCTCGATGGTAAAACAATTCGCTTATTACTTCAAAGTGGCGTGATAAAGAAAGTCATTATTATTGCAGATAGCGCCATCATCTATGTTGAATACGTGCTCAAAAATGGCGATACGGGTGTTGCATACACAACATCAGGCAAACTAAAGCGTTGGGCCACAATAGATGGGGCTGTTAAATGGCTCAGAACATTAGGTTTTGCAAAAGCAGAGCTTGTCTTTCAAGGCTGGCAGCCGAAACAATCAACGTTGGATTTGTAGGGATTGGGGAGTGGGGCTCTGTTTATAAGAAAACACCTGCGAGATCAAAACCAGTGTTAGATATTTGGCCAGATTACATTGAGGCTTACGCGCGGACCGGGCATGGATTATGTAGAAACCTTGACGATTTTAATGATCAATCGAATGTTAGCCTGGTCGAATTAGAGTTTGAAAGTTGGCAAGTTAAGTTTGAAAGAGCAGAGCGTATTAATGATAGCAACGATCTAGACATTAACTGGGTTAGCTTTCACCAAGAAGATAGTTTTCTGTTTGTTATTTAAAAGGTTTGGTGCTTATTATTAGGAGGTAGTATGTCAGTACATCTTGAGTTCATAGATTTTATTATTCCGGTACACGTTATTAAAGAAAAGTACCCCGGTGGTTGGGGTAAATGCTTGTCAGATCACGAAGGTTTGATTGGTGGTCGTGTTTGGTACGATGACTACTTGTTTAGGGACGGGGCTATGAGTCCGAATGATATTCGGCATTTACTGGATAAGTGGTCTGAGTTGGGGTTTAACACGCATATTGAAGTGGGAAAGAAGCCAACCAAATGGATTGATGTATGTGTTGTAGAGAGAATGTTTGGCGGAGCCACGTTAGAGTGTGATTGGATCAAGGTTGACGCTGTCGGGGATTTTGCCTATTTAAAAGGAAAACCCGCCGGCGAAGTTATTAGTCGAAATAACTTTAATAGCGATGAGCGCGTTGAGTAAATGAAAGAGTCGCTGCTTAATAGGGAAAAGGAGTGCGTGAGAATTGCGTCTGAACTTCTTTCATCTCAGCAAATGGATCATATTGAGCCTTTATCGAGAAGAATTGTTCGTTATTACTCTAATTCATTTTCTGATGATGGCTATTCTTTAGTTTGCTTAAGTATGTATTGCTTGTTGCAGCTGCCCATCGCCATTTTATTCAGCCCCATTGCCGTACCATTTTTAATATACATGTATATGAGTGAATATTGGCAAGCAAAACGGTTAGGAAGAAGACATTTAAGTTATATCGAATTGGAACCCAAGCATATTCAAGTGCTGTGGAACGAGTACGGGGTTACAAATAGCGTTGAGGATAATGTACTCGCCGAAACTGTCAGTAAATGGCTGTTTTTGTTATACCCCAATGAGTTTTATATCGCGCCTCATGAGATTGAAAAACGACTGTTATCAGGTCATGAAAAACGAGTTAGAGTACTTTTAAGCGTTGTGGAAAAAGATATTAGGGTGCAGCTGCAAAAAGATGAAGAGGTGACTATTAGGCGTATTTTCGATGAGTTGCCTAATTACGATGGGTTTAGCGAAAATGGATGATCTAAGTGATGAGCTAAAGCAGTGGTTGAGTACCCGGCAGAGGTTGCTGAAATGTAGTGCTGCATTTAGGGATGATGGTGGTCATATTATGTTGCGAAGAGAGGTTTATGACCCTGAGGAACTAATGGAGCCATTAAGATCTGAAGCACAGGAATATTTTGCGAATAAATCAAATCTATAAAGCATTGTGTGAATGATCGTATTGTCATTTCCATAGATGAAGATTTGGCTTGGAGAGGGTGGAAGATGAGTTGATCGGACGAGAGACACTTAAATAGGCTGGCAAGAGCGTCAGGCGCTTCTATTGAGGAGGTGGCTTCTGGGGTGCGACAGTTTGTCACAGGGCAAGTTATATAGAAGATATTATAATGCTGGTAATTCAATTTTTAAGAAAAAATTAATCATGAAACTTAAATTAACAAGCATTCTTTTTGCTGTCTACGCGCCTTTAACGTTGGCAGATCATCCAACGGTCGCTTTTGGTTTAGAGTCGGCAGGACCCATCAATACAATTTCTGCTACGACCGCGCCACAAGGTGTTTTAGCTTTGGGTCTAAGGACCGAAATATTTAATAACGACGCATTCGACACGGAAGAACTTGAAGCATTTGGCGCGGCTGGGCAGGAAGGGGTTCATAGCGTTGATGAAACTAGAAGCACGTCTCTGTCGGTAGCTTTCGGCGTGACGGACGATCTAACGGTAAGCGCTCGTCTACCGTACATTGAACGTAAAAATATTCGTGAAAGCGAAGAGCATGAAGAAGGTGAAGGTGAGGCACATACGCACGGTAATTCTGAGGGGTTCGGTGATCTATTGCTAATGGGCAACTATCGCTTTTTTAGCGCAAACAATGTTGATGCTTCAATACTTTTTGGTGTTAAAGCGCCCACTGGGAACACCCATGAGAAAGACAATGACGGCATTCGATTTGAATCTGAATTTCAACCTGGCACTGGATCTTGGGACTATATAATTGGCACAGCTATAAGCCTCACCAGTGGCCCTGCAGGTTATCACGCTAATATTTTATACAACAAGACGACCGAAGGTTCGCAGCATACAGAAATTGGTGATGCACTATCCTATAACGCTGCTTTTACGTACCGTCTATCAAGTCATGACCACGCAAGCCATGATCACAACGGCAGCGAAAAATCTAATGAAGTTAAATGGGATATTTCATTAGAAGCGAATGGCGAAACACGTCGTGAAAACAAGGTATTGGGTGACAAAGAAGAAAACTCTGGCGGAACAACGGTTTACCTTTCGCCGGGTATCAAAGTATCTGCTGGAAACTTTGGTGGATTCCTATCAATTGGCATACCGGTTATTGAAAACACCAAAGGTAATCAAACAGACGTCGATAACAGAATTGTTGCTGGGCTATCGTTCGCACTTTAACGAACATAAACGTCATAACGAGTATTGACGCTTTATAAAAAAACACTTACAGCAATGTGAGTGTTTTTTTTATGCCTGGGTATAAATCAGATATAAGTTTACATCTGGTTTTTACATGACAGGCAATCGTTGCGGTACTAAGTTGATAATTGCTGAAGCTGTAACTAATTATTTGTCCGCCAATATGCGTTTTACATTTTCAAAAGCATTGGTATAAAGTTCTGATAAAAAAGCGACAGATGACTCGCGATTTTCTTCAGACACATCAATGCTGGCGTGATATTTGAGTAAAGACGAACCGTTATCATCACTCACACTGACAATGCCTAAATAGTTCTCAAAGGGAACCTCACCGCCAACAATGGTGTAGCTATATTGATGCTCGCTTTGCTGCGTTAGTTGGTCTGAAAAAACGGCACCGTCAGGCATAGTAAGGTGGCGGATTGTACCAATCCCAGAGCCCTCTATTTGGGTATCGACAATACCTGTAAACCAGGTTTGCATAGTTTCAAACGGGCCAACTAATTTCCAAACGATAGATTGAGGTTGAGGGATATTTAACTCGACGGAAATATTTACTTTCATTGTTAATCCAAATAGTTAGTTGCTAGAAATAATACAACATTAATAAATGCTAAAACATTATTTGTTGGACCTTTCAATTAAATTTCTCATCATTAACATACCGACCATTTTTTAATTGGCTAAAAACCATCTTAATCATTGGGTGATTAATTTCTTCATGGCTAATATCTCGGCTTAGGTTTTGTTCTGCCACATAGGTTGAATGCGTCGAGTTATGCACTAGAACATGATACCAAGGTTCATTCTTTGGCGGTTTGCTGCGGGCAACAGTTTCATACCACTCTTCTGTCATTTGAAAATCTGCGTCTATATCTAAAATGACGCCGCGATAATTAAATAATTTATGCAAAACCAAATCACCCATGGAGTATTTGGCTTTGGTAATGTTAGAAGAAGATTCAGTCATTATTCGAAATATACGTTTAAAATTTAGGACATAAAACCTGTCCCTTAATAATAACGCCCTTTATTCCTTCGAAGTAATTCTTAAATGCGGTATTTGTTTAGTTGATGATTGATTAGGTAGTAACTATTTTAATATTACTTTCTTTATGTTCCCAAGATGCACCGAACGTTTATTTAAATTCAAGGTCATTTAATTTGGAGAAAGAATTTCAGAACAAGATAAATTGGCTAAGTAGAATTGAAGTTTGGGATGGGGTTAATTTTCAAATTAGGTTTGCACCTGAATAGTAAATGCCTAACAATAACTTCAAAGCCTCGCACACTTTAGGATAGGCGTTATCCAGCTATTATGAGAATTTTATGAGTATTGGTATATGAAAAAATCATTAAGAAAAATATTTTTACCCATACTTAGTATTTTTGAATCGGGTCAAAAAAAATACAGTTATAAAGAATCTCATCGAAAGATACTCCTTGTTATGGGGGTGTTGTTCTTATTTTTATCCGCTGTTTCTGCTATCGCTGCAATTGTTTCATCACAAATGGGCGGGCTTATTCCTTTTCTAGTCTTCTTAATGGTTGGGCTTGTATGCGAAGTGGTCGGCTTTTTAGGAAGTGACCGCGCCGTTGCGAAAATATGGGGCAGTAAATAGCAGCATCTAGTGATGCGAAGGCTAGTTAATTCGTACATTGGTAGCCGCATAATGCTGTGACTTTACTAAATAAAGTGTTCAACACGGATTGACATAATTTTCACTTTGTCTCCATCAGCGTTGAAAACTCTATTTAGCAAGATCGCAGCTGTCAGTCCCGGATGAGGTGATAGTCCCTAGAAATCGCAGGGGGCAGCAAGCTCCAGAAAAATACTTGCCGCTGCTAAACATTCGCTGAACACCCTCAAGTGACACCATTGCAATACCTGTATACGGGCTGGTGAGAAGTTCTCTGCTATCGTATTTCCTGTGCCATTTTATTTTCTAACGCATTAACTAGAGTTGAAAGCCAATTCGCTTCATCGATAGTATCTTGTAGCAGAGTTAGGTTCTTTGGTTGTTGGTGCTTTGTTTATAGTTGACTGGTTTTTGGTGGTAGAAAACCTCTCTATGTACTCTTATCCTAAATTTCAAGTTCTGATGAGGTTGTAACGGCAATTTAACGTTATGAATCTTGCTTTGGGTTTTTCCTATCCGAATGGCCTAAGTTTTTTTCTGGACACAGGTGGTCACGTACCAATTGCTTTACCTCTTTGGCTTCGGGGAAGCGTCCTTCTTGTTTACGCGACCAGATTAATATCGTTGTTGGGTTATCATTTAAGGATATTTCAAATCGACCACC
>DUCA01000212.1:926-1703 GCA_012960055.1 Cycloclasticus sp. | reverse complement strand
TATTAACAACTTTATTATTCAACTTCGCATCTGTCAGCGCTTGCTTTCTATCTTTCGCGCACCACACTGAAATGGCCTTAAAGTAAGACTCTGTGTTGCGGCCCGAGCGAGGGAAGAACAGATAGCGAACCGTCATGCCCGCATCGGTATAAGAATCAATTTTTGCGTGCAGTTTTCTACAATAGCCACAATCAATATCTGAAAAAATCGTGATGGTATGTTTCTGCTCTTTTGCTGGGAAGATGATCATTTTCTTTTCATCAACCTTTGCTAGTTCTGACTTCCTAGCAAGCTTTAAAGCCTCTTCAGTCATGTTTTCCCGATTAACCAAATCAACCATTTCACCCTGAATAATGTATCGTCCGTCGTCCGATACGTAAACCACCCGCGCGCCAACGATCACCTGATATAGACCATCAATTGGTGTTTTAGACACCTGGTCTTTAGTAACGCTGGGTATTACTTTCGACAACCCATCTGCTACAGACGCTTCATCAGCACTAACCACTCCAACAAAAAAACTAATTAACACAAAACTTAACAACCACTTTTTCATTTATAACCCTTAATTAATCATTTCAAATCTATTCAGACACGCTCAAACGCGAAAAACATACACGCCATTTTATATTTCATACCCCAAGAGCATAAGTTTCGTCGAAGTGGAATTGAAGCATTTTCAATTACTCAGCTTTAGCCTCTTGGGTGAAATTTCTCATGAATATCTTTTAGCCGCTCTTTTGCAATGTGTGTATAAATTTGCGTCGTCGATAAATC
>DUCA01000212.1:0-906 GCA_012960055.1 Cycloclasticus sp. | reverse complement strand
TTGCACGACACGTAAATCAGCGCCATGATTCAACAAATGCGTTGCAAAAGCATGCCTTAAGGTATGCGGCGAAATCACTTTATTAACGCCCGCCTTCGCGGCATAACGTTTAATCAAATGCCAAAAGGCTTGCCGCGTCATGCCTGTTCCGCGATTAGTTGGGAACACGAAATCCGTCTTCCTCTCAGCTAAAATCTCGAGTCGCCACTGCAGCATAAAATTCTGCAACCAGTCCAACGCCTCTTCTCCCACAGGTACAAGTCGGTCTTTATTGCCCTTACCGGTTACTCTTACCAAACCTTGGCGGAAATTAATTTCAGTCAATTTCAAGCCAACCAGTTCACTGACCCTTAAGCCGCTGGCATACAGCAACTCCAGCATCGCCCTATCTCTGAAACCAAGCGCTGTTGACGTATCTGGCGCATGTAACAAGCTCTCAACCTCACCTTCGGATAATGTTGATGGTAAGCCTCGCCCCAACTTTGGCGCCTCAATAATGGCTGACGGGTCTTCAACTACTTTTCCTTCGCGCACAGCATACACAAAAAAACGTTTTAAACTGGATAAAAAACGTGCTGATGAACGGGCGGATATCCCCTGCGCTAAGCGCCCAGCCAAATATGACGAAATATCCGAAGACTCACAATCAATCAGTACCTTACGTTTATTATGCAGCCATGTACTGAACAGCTTTAAGTCTGTTCCATAGGCCGATATGGTGTTATCACTAAGCCCATATTCAACCCATAAAGAGTCCAGAAATAAATTTATATCGTCATCCATAGCTCATTAAAAACGTCAAAATGGTTGCTTATAGTTACCTTAGTCTAATTTAAGTATAACGCAGCTTCGTTTATCCACCTCGTACAAACGCGCATAAAAAAGGCCGGATTAACCGGCCTTTTT
>DUCA01000211.1:5435-10088 GCA_012960055.1 Cycloclasticus sp. | reverse complement strand
ATCAGTGGGTGCGTTAACTAAGAATGTTCAGGCGGTTGACTTGTCGATGCGCGTGGACTTAGAAGATTAAGCCAAAAAGCTAGAGAAGGTGGGCTGAATGGCTGTTTAGCCGCCTTTGATTGGTTTTTATCTGATAATTTCAAACAGTTTAACCACGCGTTGCACGCCACCAACGCGTCTAATCGTTTCAATAACGGGCGAGACTTCATGTTGTTTTAATAAGCCCAATAAATATACTACGCCATTTTCAGAAACGACTTTCACACGGGTGGGGTCAAAATCTTGAATTTTATTCAGCCTGAATAAGAGTACTTTGGCTTGGCTAGTAATTAAACTATCGCTACTGCGAGAAATCAGTGAGCTTGGAGCAGCTAGAGTAATCTCATTGTGAACTTTCCGAACCTGTGGTATTTGCCGAAGCCGGCGAGTAATGTCGTTAATCAAGCTGTCTGTTGGCGCTTCTCCTGTGAGTAATAATGCGCCGTTGTAGCAGGTGGCATTAACGTGTGTATTGTTACGAATGTTATCAACCTCGTACAGCACTCTAAGGACTTTTAGCTCAATCGTTTGGTCATCTATGACCGTACCAGCACTTCGTCTGTCGTGCGCAAGGGCAATTCCAGTTGTGGCAGCCGTTCCTATGGTTACAGCGGCACAACCGGATAGCAGGCTAATAATCAGCAAAGATGAAAATAGTGTCGCTTTATTGAGTGTCATTAAATATCATCCAAAGAGCTGAACGTCAATAAGGTCACACAAGCAGTGTGTAATCACTAGGTGTACCTCTTGTATGCGAGCGGTTGAATTTGAGGGTACTCGCAGTTCAATATCGCCCTCATTGAGAAGATTTTGCAGCGCAATTTCACCGCCATCTTTGCCGGTAACGACGATAATCGTCATGTCTCTATCGTGAGCAGCTTTGATAGCTTCTAGTACGTTGCCAGAGTTTCCACTGGTGGTGTAGGTCAATAAAATATCACCTGCTTGTCCTAGTGCGCGTATTTGTTTGGAAAAAATTTCATTGTAAGAGTAATCGTTAGCAATTGACGTAATGGTTGATGTGTCGGTGCTGAGTGCAATCGCCGGTAGACTTGGACGTTCACGTTCATAGCGATTGAGCATCTCAGATGAAAAGTGCTGCGCATCGCCCGCTGAACCACCGTTACCACAGGTCAATACTTTGCCGTTGTTGAGTAAGCTTTGTACAATGGTTTGAGCGGCTAGTTCAATCGGCTCGGCTAATTGTTCCAAGGCATCGTGCTTGGTCTGAATACTATCGGTGAAATGTTGATAGATTCTTTCTTGTAAACTCATGTTAGAACTCATCGAATGCGTTGATTATCCATTGTATATCATGCTGGTTGATAACAGGTGAAATAGGGATGGCATCAAATCGAAAATCAAGCCGGCTAGATTCGTTTGCGATGTACTGTTGGGCGCATTTTATAAGCTTTGATTGCTTTCGGCGGTCAATAGAAAACAAAGCGCCGCCAAAGCTTTCTGAAGTACGCAGCCGGACTTCCACAAAAGCAACGTGTTCTTTATCTTGCATCCCCAAATCAATTTCGCCGTAACGACTACGGTAATTTCGTTGGATAAGTGTTAAGCCGTTTTTTTGTAGAAAATTGAGCGCTAAATCTTCGCCTTGTTGCCTCCATTTAAAATGGCGAGGTGTTTTCGTTAACGGGTTGCCCTGTTGAAAAGGTTGGCTGCATATTAAGCGTGCGTTCTAGGTGGGGTGCTAAGCCCAACGAGGCGATTGCGCCACGTTTGAATTGTCCGCAGCTGAGTTGTCGATTAATTAAACCGTTTTGCTTAATAGAGAGAATGCCCGTTTTGCCCCTAAGGCGTGCAAAGTCGCTAGATTTTAAACGTTTTAAGTGTGGGACAAGCTGATGGGCGTCGTAGCCAAACGCCATCAAGCGCCGGTGTATGCCAAGGGTGTCTGGCCAAAGTTCCAGCGCGCTATTTAGCTTCGTATCGGCGTTATTTTTAGGTTCGATAAGCCATGCCATATCGCAGAAGAAAATATTGTCTAGATCACGGTTTGCCACTTTGTTTAATTCGCCTTGGTAAATTTTTGATGTGCTATAAACGGGCACCTTGGCCGCACGGTGAAAACGCAGTTGGGGCTTAATTAAACGGCCTTCTCGCGGTGCGGCGAGTAAGAAGATGAAGTCAGCATCGTGTCGACGTCTTTCTTCAAATTGAATGCTTAAGTTTAGCCGCTGACGCAATTGTCTAAATCGGCTAATACTGTCGTCTAATTGCAGTAAATTTTTGATTTGGACGGAATAATCAGCTTGTTTAAGCGGGTAGGTTTGTACGCCTAATACTTCTCCGCCCAGCTGTTGCCAGATAGTCGAGAAGTGACTGGCTAAACGTTCGCCAGAATGTGATTGTGGCGTGAGAATTAGAGCTTTTTCGTGACCTTTTAGCCATGCAAGGCTCAGCACTTGAGTAACGTCTTCCTCGGGGGATAAAGAAAACTCGTAAAAATTATCACTGTGATGAGCGCCATTTTTATTTAACGCAATCACAGGAATGGATAAGTTTTCGATGGCTGCTATTTTGGCGGTATTAGCTTTATCTATAGGGCCAATAATAACCTTTACGCCATCATCGATGGCTTGCTTGTATAACGTATCTATAGAAGATGATGAAGTGTCGTAAAAATGAATGTTAATTGACCATCTATTAGCCATCGCATAAGAAGACGCAGTAATGCCTTTTCTGATGCTATTGGCGGCGCGTGCAAATGGGCCTTTATTAGGTAAAAAAACGCCTACTTTATCGGGTGCGTTAAAAGCGATGCGTGCTTGAGTTGCTATGCTTGAAAGAAATCCATTATTAGCCGTATGAGATGGGTGTTGCTCCTGCCAGTCAGTCATGATGGAGCTGGATGGATCAAAGGCGGCGTGATGTTTTAAGACAATCGCAAGGTCAATCCAGCCGGTCATAGTGCTGTCAGCGGTAGGACGCAAAAAGCCCAGTGCCTGTTGAGACAGTAGCGACAGGATTTCTAATAATTCAGTTTGATTGTTTAGCTTTTTATCTGGCTGAGTAAGTAAGGCGTCCAGTAAAATTCGTTCGCGTGCGCTTTCAATCAGGTTGCCAGCTTGGAAAAATGCCGAGCTACTGAGCGTGTGTAGCTCGATGCGTTGATCATCGCTTAACCTGCTTTCGTTGAGGCTCATGAGTAGCTGGTTTGTGTCGTCAGCTTTGCCTCGTTCTAGCAGGGCATGAGCGAGTTGTAATTTATTGTCAGCGGTGAGTTTTTCAACATCGCTAAGCATCGAGGTAATCAGTTTATTAGCGTTAGTTAGGTCGCCAGCCTTAAGGTGATTCTCAACGGCAGAAATTAAATACTGATTTCTTAATGACAGCTGGTTACTATGAGCCAGTTGCGTGTAAAGCTCGGCAGCGACATGAAACTGTTGTTGAGTTGAAGCCGCTTGGGCTTGTTGTAGCAATCGGTTAGACTGACTGTTCCATTGTGTTGTTGATGTCGGCTTGCTGGCGCAACTGGCTAGGATCAGTGCGATAACAGCTAGCAGGATTAGCTTTAAATAAGACTTGTAACTGTTTTTGTAATGCTTCATGAATGAATGATTTAAACCGCAAAATTAAAAAATGACTACTCTAGTGTTCAGTATCTTTTTCGAGGTCAACGATGTCAAATAATATAGGCATACTTTATATAGTGGCCACACCCATTGGGAACCTGTCGGACATCAGTTTGCGTGGTTTGGAGGTATTAAACACCGTTTCGCTAATAGCCGCTGAAGACACGCGGAATAGCAAAGTATTGTTGAATCACCATTCCATCAAAACGCCTATGACCGCTTACCATGAACATAATGAGGACAGAAAAGCCACGTTCTTATTGGATAAGCTGGTAGCAGGGGAATCCATCGCCTTGATATCGGATGCCGGTACACCGTTAATTAACGACCCAGGCTACTCTCTAGTCGAAAAGGCAAAACAAGCGGGTTTGCAGGTGATGCCTATTCCCGGTGCCTGCGCGATTATTGCTGCCTTGAGTGCGTCGGGTATCGCGACAGATCGCTTTAGCTTTGAAGGCTTTTTGCCCAGAACCTCGGCTGCACGTAAAGCCGTGTTTGAACGCTATCAAAAAAGGCAGGGTACGCTTATTTTCTATGAGTCCAGTCATCGCATTGCCAAATGCGTGGATGATATGCTTGCTGTGTACCAACCAACGCATCGAATGTCAATCGCAAGAGAACTGACTAAGACCTACGAAACCATTGTCACAGGTACGGTGGAAGAGGTTCATGAACGGGTGATGTCGGATGCCAATATGCAACGCGGCGAGTTCGTTGTGCTAATAGAAGGCTTCGACAAAAAACAACACAAAGCCGATGGCTTGTCGGCTGAGAATATAGATGTGCTGAAAACGCTGATGAGCGAGTGTTCAGTCAAAACGGCGGTTAAATTGGCTGTGCAACTAACCGGGCAACCCAAAAAACTACTCTATGCATCGGCATTAGAATTAAATGACGCGGATTGATGGATAAAAATTGCCCGGGGGTCAGTAACTTTGTACACTATGCTCGGAGTTGGCCAGGCAGTCGCTCTGCGCAAGCAGGGAGGAAAGTCCGGGCTTCATAGGGCAAAGTGCCAGGTAACGCC
>DUCA01000211.1:0-5250 GCA_012960055.1 Cycloclasticus sp. | reverse complement strand
TGTGGCCCACACTGCTTCTGGGTAGGTCGCTCGAGGTGCATAGTGATGTGCATCCCAGATGAATGACTGTCCACGACAGAACCCGGCTTATCGGCCAACTCCTTTTTATTTCGCTAATCTCCGGATACTTGGGTTAATGTCAAATTTGCCCATTCTCTTGTGAAGGTCGTTATCCACATGCATAAGCGCGGCCATTTCTGTAAAAATAATAGGTTGGACGATACCTCAGAAATTATCGTGAGGTTGGCTGAAAACTATCTAAAAAAGCTAAGTGTGAAAAAAACCGACTTGGCGCAATACTAAGTTCAAGAACAAGGTCGAGATTTTTTCGCTTTTCAGCAAGATTAGCTGGAACCTTCAATAAGCTGTTGTCAGTTAAAAGCTGTGAATAACCACATTTTTTCGAGCCGGTGAGCGCCGATAAAAAGATGTGCTGATAGAGGCGTTCCTATCTGATTTATTTTTTCTGCCTCGGTAAACTAAAAGCCTTACTTTTCAACGTGTTAACTTAAATTCGGCAAGCGTTGCCGAGATTTCTTGTGTTTCCTGCGATTTCTTGTGAAAATTACATTATGGGCTTGATTTCCAGTATTTTCTTTAAGAAAAAGCTGCAACTTCATGATTTTTATTGCCTTTATCTCTAGTTTTAACCCTCTGTTAACCGCGTGCTGTGAAGGTCAGCTAAGTGTTTGTTCGTAAACAAAGTATTTAGGGAATTAGGTGCTTGACAGAGTGGTATTTTCATCACTATAGTGAAAAAAGTGGGGTAAAGTGGTAAGAAGTGGAAAGTAACCATAAAGGGGATAGGGTTTGTTCAGAGGACTTAATAACGTAACGTTGGATGCTAAGGGGCGGTTGTCTATCCCTACGCGTTATCGTGCGCAGTTGAACGCTTCTTGTGATGGTCAAATGGTGATGACGGTTGATCGTGAACATAGTCTCCTATTGTATCCACTGCCAGTTTGGGAAGATATAGAGCGCAAGCTGATTAAGCTGCCTACGTTGAATAAACAAGCCAGGCGTTTACAGCGTTTACTCATCGGTCACGCAACGGACTGTGAGCTTGACGGTCAGGGTCGTGTCTTGGTGTCGCCAGCATTGCGTGAGTTTGCTGAATTAGATAAAAAGGTAGTGATGATAGGTCAAGGAAATAAGTTTGAAATTTGGAATGATCAAACATGGGTAACCAAGCGCGATATCTGGTTTGAAGAGGATAATGCAGAAGAAGGTGAGCTTTCACCGGAACTGGAATCGTTGTCATTGTAATGATGGGCAGCGCACTACATAAGCCGGTCTTATTAGACGAAGCGTTAAGCGGGTTGATACGACAAACTGATGGGGTTTATATCGATGGAACCTTTGGTCGTGGTGGACACAGTGGGGAAATATTGCGAGCTTTGTCACCGCAGGGAAGGTTGCTCTCAATCGATAAGGACATGGACGCTGTGAATTCTTCGCAAGCAAAAATATTATTAGCAGATACGCGTTTCGAATTGGCGCACGGTAGTTTTGCGGACATGGTTCAGATGGTGTCGCAAAGGCAGTGGTCGGGTTCTGTGGACGGTATTTTGCTAGATTTAGGTGTGTCTTCTCCGCAATTGGATGTGGCTGAACGCGGTTTTAGCTTTATGAGAGACGGCCCGCTGGACATGCGCATGGACTCAACGCAGGGAGAATCTGCATCGCAGTGGTTATCCCGTGTTGATGAAAAAGAGTTGTTAAAAGTATTACGTGATTACGGCGAAGAGAAGTTTGCGCGCAAAATTGCGGCTGAGATTGTTGAGCAATGCAAAGAAGCGCCAATTGAAACAACAGGGCAACTGGCAAAATTAATTGAAAATTTAGTCAGCAGGCGCGAGCCAGGAAAACACCCGGCTACTCGAACATTTCAAGCGATTAGAATTAAGGTGAATCACGAGCTTGATGACCTTGAGAAAGTGTTGGCGAATTCCGCGTCTATTCTTAAAAAGGGTGGTCGCTTGACGGTGATTAGCTTCCACTCCTTGGAAGATAGGATCGTGAAGCGCTTTATGCGTGAACAGTCACGTGGTCCGGTTGTGCCCAGGCATTTGCCTTTGCCACCAGATGCTGCAAAACCTGTTTTTAAATGCATCGGTAAGGCCATTAAAGCGTCGGCTGAAGAAGTGGCTGGCAATGTGCGTAGCCGAAGCGCTGTGTTACGTGTGGCGGAGAAGCTGTGATGGCGAGCATTAATAATATGGCGGTGCTCCTTTTAACGATGGTGGTGGCGTCGGCATTAAGCGTTGTGTATGTAAAATACGATGCGCGTTTAATGTTTAATCAGTTGCAACAGGAGTTGCGCGAGCAAGACCGGCTTGGCGTTGAGTGGAACAATTTGCAGTTGGAGCAAAACACCTATGCGTCTAATAACAAAATAGAGCAGTTGGCGCGTACAACCTTAAACCTGAGGGTTCCAGCGCCCGAAGATGTGGTGTACGTGAAAATCAAATGAATTACAGCAATCCACATTCCAGAGATAAAGCGCAGAAAGTTGTCGTGCCGGAGTTAGCCGGCCGCCGTCGATTTATTTTGGCGTGCTTTATGTTGGTGATGTGCGCGTTGATTTATAGAGCGATTGATTTGCAGGTGTTGAATAATGCTTACTTGCAAAAACGCGGCGAAGCTGTGCATTTGCGTGATATTAAATTGCCAGCCTACAGAGGCAAGATTCTAGATGCCGATGGTCATGCATTAGCGATCAGTGCGCCGGTCAGCTCGGTATGGGTTAACCCGCAAGAATTGGATTTGCAGGACAAGGCCAGCGAGTTTGCCAACTTGCTCGGCTTTAAAACGAGCTTGCTGATGAAAAAGTTGAAAAAAGTGGCGTCGAGACGGTTTGTTTATTTACGTCGACACATGGATCCGCAAGTTGCCGCAACGATTGACGATTTGAATTTACCCGGTGTTTACCTACAAAAAGAATACAGACGTTATTACCCAGATGGCGAAGTGGCGGCGCATCTTGTAGGTTTTACTAACATTGATGACGAAGGCCAAGAAGGGCTTGAGTTGGCATTAAACTCTCAATTGACGGGTGTAGCGGGGGTTGAGCGAGTAGTGCGTGATGGCAAACGCAGAATGGTGAAACACGTTGATGATATTCGTGCGCCAATCGCAGGTGAGGATATTCATTTGTCGTTGGATAGGCGCTTACAATATTTGGCGTATCGCGAGCTAAAAGCAGCGGTGGCGCAACATAAAGCGAACGCAGGGTCGCTGGTGTTGCTCAACCCAAAAACAGGTGAGGTGTTGGCAGTAGCGAATCAGCCGGCATTTAATCCCAATGACCGTTCAAAATTTAAAGCAAGCCATGTGCGTAATCGCGCATTTACTGATGTCTTTGAGCCGGGCTCTACGATGAAGCCCTTTACGGTTGCGGCAGGTATGGAGTCGGGCGTGTTTGATACATCGAGCATTATTGATACCAACCCGGGTTACATGAAAGTGGGTCGCAACCAAGTACGTGATCACCGTAATTATGGCGCGATTGATTTGGCGACGGTGTTGTTGAAATCAAGCAATGTGGCGTCAGCAAAAATAGCTTTAGGTATTCCATCTAAAGGCTTGTGGGGTCTATTGAATAACTTGGGATTTGGTCGTTCGGCAAACCTAGGCTTCCCCGGTGAAGCGCGAGGTAGATTGGTGAGTTATGAGCAATGGCGACCCATTGAAACAGCGACCTTGTCATATGGTTATGGTTTATCTATGTCGGCTTTGCAGTTAGCGCGTGGCTATGCGGCTATTGCCAATGATGGGTTGATGGAACCGGTTGGTTTGCTGCGAAATAACAAACAAGCTGAGGGTGTGCAAGTGATGAGCTCGGCAGTAGCCAAGCAAGTTCGCAATATGTTGAAAGGCGTGGTCAGCAAAGTGGGTACAGCCCCTAGAGCGAGCGTGCATGGCTACACCGTCGCGGGTAAAACAGGTACGGTTAAGAAAGCCATTGCAGGCGGTTATTCTGAGGATAAATACCTAGGGATTTTTGCAGGCATGGCGCCTGCGAATGATCCGAAATTAGTGATGGTGGTGGTGATAGATGAGCCAAAGGCCGGCGATTACTATGGCGGTTTAGTCGCAGCGCCGGTTTTTTCAAGGGTGATGACCGGTGCATTACGTTTGATGAATATAGCACCAGATAACCTTAAGCGGCCAACTGTGATGGCGTCGCTTGAGCGGGAGCTGCAATGATGCCGGCACCTCAAAGTCCATCATGGGTGTCTTTGCGGTACTTATTGGACGGCATGGTAACGGTAAACCGTGACATCGTTGTTGCTGCGCCGACAGTTGATGCAAGAGCAATTGAAGAAAACGGCTTGTTTTTGGCGCTGTCGGGTGCTCAGTCGCATGGCTTGGTGTATGCAGATCAAGCGATTCGCGGGGGTGTGGCGGCTATTGTGTACGAGGCTGGTGACGGTATTGATTGCTTGGTTCAAAAAGTCAAAAGCCAGCATGATATATGCTTAATTGAATTATCAAACCTTAGTGCGCATGTTAGTGAGATTGCTGCGCGTTATTATCAGCGCCCTTCAGAAAATATGCCGGTTATTGGTGTGACGGGTACGAATGGGAAGACATCAGTCAGCCACTTTGTTGCGCAGGCATTGAGCGTTGATGGCATGACATGCGGGGTGATTGGAACATTAGGCTGGGGTAATCCAAACAACTTAATACCGACAGTCAATACAACGCCTGATGCGGCCAGCGTGCAGCAGCAGTTAGCGCAATTGTTGAGTGAGGGCAGTCGTGTTGTTGCGATGGAGGTGTCATCACATGGTTTGGATCAAGGCAGGGTGAATGCGGTTGAGTTTCAAGGCGCGGTGTTCACGAACTTAAGTCATGATCACCTTGATTACCATCAAACAATGGAAGCCTACGGTGACGCGAAGTTGGCCTTATTTAAAACGCCATCACTGGAATTTGCCGTGTTGAATCAAGATGATGCGTTCAGCCAAGATATTTTGAACGCGTTATCAGCAGACGTCAGTGTACTGATGTTTTCGCGCTTTAAACAGCAAGATGAAGTAGCTTGTCTGCTTATCTCCAATGAACGTTTAACGGTCAATGGCCTGTCTTTCGATGTGTCGTTTAACGGCTGCTCTACTCATGTCCAATCGGCTTTATTGGGTAAATTCAATGTCGATAATTTGGTTGCCAGCATGGCTGTGTTGATGGCGATGGGCTATGCGTTCAAAGAGGCAGCAGTCAAAATCCAAACGGTTACAAATGTTG
>DUCA01000210.1:1152-10687 GCA_012960055.1 Cycloclasticus sp. | reverse complement strand
CCTATAGATAAGGAGCGGGTTACCGAAGCCCCCGACGGCTTTAGCGTTAACTTCCAAGGTCGAACGCTTACATTTCTAGACACACCAGGGCACGCAAAGCACCATTTTTGTATTGTTGATGAAACCAGCAGCGGCCTATTCACAGGCGACACCTTTGGCGCTGCATACCCAGAGTTAACCCACCGTGACAACCCGTTCCTATTCCCGCCGTCATCACCCGTGGATTTTGACCCTGACGCATGGCTAAGCTCTATCGACAAACTGATAGCAACGGGTTGCCAGCAAGCGTTTTTAACTCACTACGGCATGGTTAGCAACCTTGACACCTTAGCAGTTGAACTTAAAAACAAAGTGACGCAATTTGCCGAATTTGCACGCACAACAAATAGCCCCGAAGAACTGGGCGAAACCATCACTAATTATCTAGTCGCCGGTGCGCTAGGCAATAATCCTCAGCTAACCAGAGAAAATGTTTTAGACGTCTTATCTCTGGACCTAGACCTCGTTATTCAAGGCCTCCGAGTATGGATTGAAAAATCACGCTAAAAACAGTAAAATAGTCTGTTCAATTGCCGTCAAATCATTAAACAACTGGCGCCGTTCATAAAAAACAAAACTGAGAGAACAACATGGAACAGTATGCAGAGGAATACCAACGGTCACTAAGCAACCCTAATGATTTTTGGGGAGAAGCCGCTCAAGCTGTCGACTGGGACCAAACTTGGGACAACGTGCTAGACGATTCAGAAGCCCCAATATACCGCTGGTTCTCTGGCGCTAAATTAAATACTTGCTATAACGCACTTGATCGTCACGTTAAAAACGGCCGCGCTGATCAAGCCGCGCTGATCTACGACAGCCCTGTTACCGACACTAAAAAAACATACTCTTACCAAGAGCTTTTGGATGAAGTATCAAAACTTGCAGGCGTTTTAACCGACTTAGGTGTCACAAAAGGCGACCGCGTACTTATCTATATGCCAATGATTCCTCAAGGTGTCATGGCAATGCTGGCTTGCGCAAGAATTGGCGCAGTGCATTCAGTTGTGTTCGGCGGCTTTGCTGCTAACGAATTAGCGACCCGTATTAACGATGCTAAACCAAAAGTCATTCTTTCAACCTCTTGTGGCATTGAAGGCTCTCGCATTATTAAGTACAAACCATTATTAGATAGTGCTATTGAATTATCTGACCACAAGCCGACCAACACCGTTATTTTTCAACGCCCTCAAGAAGTGTCCGACATGCAAGAAGGCCGTGACATTAATTGGGCTGACGCAGTAGCCAATACAACACCTGCTGATTGCGTATCAGTTGAAGCAACCGACCCGCTGTACATTCTTTACACATCAGGCACCACCGGCCAGCCAAAAGGCGTTGTTCGTGATAATGGCGGCCACGCTGTGGCAATGATGTGGAGCATGAAAAACCTCTACAACATCAAACCCGGCGAAGTTTTCTGGGCGGCCTCTGATATTGGCTGGGTGGTTGGACACTCATACATTTGCTATGGCCCTCTTTTAAACGGCTCGACGACAGTAATTTTTGAAGGCAAGCCAATTGGCACGCCTGATCCAGGCGCTTTCTGGCGCGTTATTTCGGAGCACAAAGTTGCATCGCTATTCACTGCGCCAACAGCTCTTCGCGCTATTAGAAAAGAAGACCCTGATTGCGAATACATCAAAAAATACGACATGTCATGCATGCGCGCCTTATTCCTCGCCGGAGAACGTTGCGACCCCGACACCCTATTTTGGGCTCAAGATAAAATCCAAGTCCCCGTGGTCGATCACTGGTGGCAAACAGAAACAGGCTGGGCGATTGCCGCTAACTGTTTAGGGCTTGGAGAGCTCCCTATAAAACCAGGCTCACCAACCAAAGCGGTACCGGGTTACGACATACAGTTTCTTGACGAAGCCGGACAACAAGTTCCAGCTGGCGAAATGGGCGCAATTGCGATTAAATTGCCTCTGCCTCCAGGCACATTCCCAACACTTTGGCAAAATGAAGAGCGCTTCTTTAGCTCCTACTTAGAAACGTTCGAAGGCTACTACGAAACCGGCGATGCTGGCTACCAAGACGAAGACGGCTACGTCTACATCATGGGCCGTACCGACGACGTGATTAACGTAGCGGGCCACAGGCTTTCTACCGGTGCGATGGAAGAAGTCATCGCAGCGCACCCGGATGTTGCCGAGTGCGCCGTTATTGGTGTAGCCGACCAGCTAAAAGGCCAAGCACCGATGGGCTTCGCCGTTTTGCAATCCGGTGCCAACCGTGATAACGACGAAGTGGCTAAAGAACTCGTCGCCTTAATACGCGAAAAAATAGGCCCTGTGGCGGCCTTTAAAATGGCAACCGTTGTTACACGTTTACCAAAAACTCGTTCTGGCAAAATTCTACGCGGCACAATGCGTAGCATGGCTGATGGTGTTGAGCATAAAGTTCCAGCGACTATCGACGATCCAGAAACATTAGGTGAAATCGCCGCAAACCTTAAAGCGCTTGGTTATCCAAAAACTCAAGCTTAATAAACCTAATTTAGGAGCATATATTAGATGAGTACTATTAAATCAGCAGGCCTACGTTTCCGTGAAGCAATGGCTGAAGAAAAACCGTTACAAATCATGGGCACCATCAATGCCTACGCAGCACTACTAGCTGAAAAAACTGGCTACAAAGCCATTTACCTGTCTGGCGGCGGCGTTGCAAACACGTCATTTGGCTTACCCGATTTGGGCGTAACAACATTAAACGATGTACTAACAGATGCTAGCCGTATTACTGCAGCAACTGACGTACCTCTTTTAGTTGATATCGACACAGGCTGGGGCAGCGCTTTCAGCATCGCTCGTACGATTAAAGAATTTGAACGTGCTGGCGTTGCCGCGGTTCATATCGAAGATCAAGTGGCTGCAAAACGTTGCGGACACCGTCCAAACAAAGAACTGGTGACTAAAGAAGAAATGGTTGATCGCGTTAAAGCGGCGGCTGATGCTAAAACTGATTCTGACTTCGTTCTAATGGCACGTACTGATGCATACAACAGTGAAGGCCAACAAGCTGCTATCGACCGCGCTTGCGCATACGTTGAAGCTGGCGCAGACATGATCTTTGCTGAAGCTGTTTACGAACTAGACGACTACCGCGCATTTACAGCGGCTGTAGACGTACCTGTTCTTGCCAACATCACAGAATTTGGTCAAACACCTTATTTCACCACAACAGAATTGGGTGATGCCGGCGCAAGCATGGTTCTTTACCCATTATCTGCATTCCGCGCCATGAGTAATGCTGCGTTGAACGTATACGAAACCATCCGTAAAGAAGGCACTCAAGTTAACGTTGTCGATACAATGCAAACACGAATGGAACTTTATGATGTATTGGGCTACCACGAATACGAGCAAAAATTAGACGCGCTATTTTCTAAGGAAAAAGAATAATGGCTGAAAAGAAAATTGGCGGGGCGGGGCTTCGCGGACAGTCTGCCGGTGAAACAGCCTTATGTACAGTTGGCAAATCAGGCACGGGCTTAACTTACCGCGGCTATGACATGACCGACTTGGCTGAAAATGCCCAGTTTGAAGAAGTCGCTTACTTATTAGCTTACGACAAGCTACCTAACCAAGCAGAGCTAGACGCTTATGTAGCAAAACTAAAAACGCTGCGCGGCTTACCTGACGCATTAAAAACCGTACTTGAAAATATCCCAGCTGACGCGCATCCCATGGATGTAATTCGTACGGGTTGTTCAATGCTAGGTAACTTAGAAGAAGAAAACGACTTCTCTGAGCAAACAGACAAAATCGACCGCATGGTTGCTGTTTTCCCATCCATTATTTGCTACTGGTATAAATTCAGTCATGAAGGCGTTCGCATTGACACAGAAACCGATGACGATTCTGTTGGTGGTCACTTCCTACACATGTTACGTGGCGAAAAACCAAACGAATTACACAAAACTGTGATGAGTGCATCGCTGATTCTTTACGCAGAGCACGAATTCAATGCGTCTACCTTTACCGCACGTGTTTGCGCTTCGACGTTATCTGACATCCATTCATGTGTAACCGGCGCTATTGGCACCTTACGCGGGCCATTACACGGCGGCGCGAACGAAGCGGCAATGGACATGATTCAAGAATGGACCTCTGCGGAAGAAGCAGAAGAAAAAATGATGGGCATGTTGGGCCGTAAAGAAAAAATCATGGGCTTCGGTCACGCTGTTTATACTGTTAGCGACCCACGCAACGCCGTGATTAAAAAATGGTCTGAAAAACTAGCAAAAGACGTGGGCGATACAACTTTATACCCTGTGTCTGTTCGTTGTGAAGAAGTGATGTGGCGTGAAAAGAAACTATTCTGTAATGCCGATTTCTTCCACGCATCTGCCTACCACTTCATGGGCATTCCAACTAAGTTGTTTACACCTATCTTCGTGATGTCACGTGTAACGGGCTGGACTGCCCACGTGATAGAGCAACGTGCAAACAACCGCATCATTCGTCCGAATGCTGATTACACAGGACCAGATCCACGCCCTGTAACGGCCATCGCCGATCGCGATTAGTTCAAGCGGTCGCGCTAATATATAGCCAGTCTTGAACGTTTAGACTGGCTTTTTTATTTATACCTAAATACAAAGTGAGGTAACACATGAATACTGAATACCGCAGAAGCCTTCCTGGTTCCGATTTAGATTTCTTCGACACGCGCGCTGCGATTGAAGCCATCCAACCCGGTGCTTACGCAAAACTACCGTACACATCACGCGTTTACGCTGAAAACTTGGTACGCCGTTGCGACCCAACATCATTAACGGACTCACTTAAACAAATTATCGAACGCAAGCAAGACCTCGATTTCCCTTGGTATCCTGCTCGCGTGGTTTGTCACGACATTCTTGGCCAAACAGCACTTGTTGACTTAGCTGGTCTTCGTGATGCGATTGCTGAAAAAGGCGGCGACCCATCAGAGGTAAACCCGGTCGTACCAACACAGCTGATTGTTGATCATTCATTGGCCGTAGAACACGCTGGCTTTGAAAAAGATGCGTTTGAAAAGAACCGTGCAATTGAAGATCGCCGCAATGATGACCGCTTCCATTTTATTAACTGGTGTAAAACTGCCTTTAAAAATGTCGACGTGATTCAACCTGGCAACGGCATCATGCATCAAATAAATTTAGAAAAAATGTCGCCCGTTATTCACGCACGGGATGGCGTTGCATTTCCAGATACACTAGTCGGAACAGACAGCCACACCCCTCACGTTGACGCATTAGGCGTTATCGCCCTTGGCGTTGGTGGTCTAGAAGCTGAAACTGTGATGCTAGGCCGCCCTTCCTACATGCGCTTACCTAACATTATCGGCGTGGAGTTAACGGGTAAACCTCAACCAGGTATCACCGCAACCGATATCGTCTTAGCAATTACCGAATTTTTGCGTAACGCCAAAGTTGTTTCATCTTACTTAGAATTCTTTGGCGAAGGCGCAGCCAACCTAACCATTGGTGATCGCGCAACCATCTCTAACATGACACCTGAATTTGGCGCATCCGCTGGTCTGTTTTTCATTGATGAACAAACCATTGACTACCTCAAACTAACGGGTCGTGACGCTGAACAAGTTGAATTAGTCGAAACCTACGCCAAAGAAACAGGCCTGTGGGCAGATAGCCTGACAACAGCAGAATACGAACGCGTACTGACCTTCGATTTATCATCCGTTGTTCGTAACATTGCGGGCCCATCGAACCCTCACCGCCGCGTACCGACATCTGAACTGGCTGAACGCGGCATATCGGGTGTTGTTGAAAACGAAGACGGCTTAATGCCTGATGGCGCTATCATCATCGCAGCGATTACCAGTTGTACAAACACCAGTAACCCGCGCAATGTTATAGCCGCTGCTCTTATTGCACGTAATGCCAACAAGCTTGGACTAACGCGTAAACCTTGGGTTAAAACATCGTTCGCACCAGGTTCTAAAGTGGCACAACTATATCTTGAAGATTCAAAGCTACTGCCTGAACTTGAAGAAATGGGCTTCGGCATCGTTGGATTTGCCTGTACAACGTGTAATGGCATGAGCGGCGCACTCGACCCTGTTATTCAAAAAGAAGTGGTAGACCGCGACCTGTATACAACCGCCGTTTTATCTGGCAACCGTAATTTTGATGGCCGTATTCACCCGTATGCAAAACAAGCCTTTTTGGCGTCACCTCCATTGGTCGTTGCGTACGCGATTGCTGGCACCATACGTTTTGATATTGAAAAA
Source organism: Cycloclasticus sp. (assembly GCA_012960055.1). Classification (GTDB taxonomy): domain Bacteria; phylum Pseudomonadota; class Gammaproteobacteria; order Methylococcales; family Cycloclasticaceae; genus Cycloclasticus. The sequence goes on along the minus strand of DUCA01000210.1, from coordinate 4,405 downwards.
GATGTTCTTGGAAACGATCAAGAGGGCAACCCAATTACCTTAAAAGATATTTGGCCGAGCGATGAAGAAATTGACAAAATTGTGAAGCAAAGCGTTAAGCCTGAACAATTCCGCGAAATCTACATCCCTATGTTCCCAGAAAATGTTGCTCAGGCTGAGCAAGTTGACCCGCTATACGATTGGCGCCCACAAACGACCTATATCCGCCGCCCGCCATACTGGGAAGGCGCATTAGCAGGCGAACGCACACTCAAAGGCATGCGCCCATTGGCCGTGTTAGGCGACAACATCACCACCGACCATTTATCGCCTTCTAACGCGATTATGCTCGATAGTGCTGCGGGTGCCTACTTAGATAAAATGGGTTTGCCAGAAGTTGACTTTAACTCGTACGCGACTCACCGTGGTGATCACTTAACCGCTCAACGAGCTACTTTTGCTAATCCAAAATTATTGAACGAAATGGTACAAGAAAATGGCGAAGTTAAACAAGGTTCATTAGCTCGTATTGAACCCGAAGGCACCGTTTCTCGCATGTGGGAAGCCATTGAAACTTATATGGAGCGTAAGCAACCGTTGATCATCATTGCTGGCGCCGATTATGGACAAGGCTCATCACGTGACTGGGCTGCAAAAGGTGTGCGCCTAGCCGGCGTTGAGGCCATCGCTGCTGAAGGTTTTGAACGCATTCACCGTACCAACTTGGTTGGCATGGGCGTATTGCCATTAGAATTCAAGACAGGTGACAACCGCAACACGTTCGCCATTGATGGCACTGAAACATACAGTGTTAGTGGTCATATAACACCACTTGCGACATTAACACTAACCATTACCCGTAAAAATGGCGACACAGTTGACGTACCCGTCACCTGCCGCCTTGATACCGCTGATGAAGTCTTAGTTTATGAAGCCGGTGGCGTTCTACAACGTTTTGCGCAAGACTTCCTTGACGCTAAAGCAAGCTAAGTAGGGATCAATATGTCTTACGTACCTCAAATTAAAATCCCCGCCACGTACATGCGTGGCGGCACCAGCAAAGGTGTATTCTTTAACTTAACAGACTTGCCTAAAGCTGCCCAAGCCACTGGCGCAGCACGTGACGCATTATTGTTACGCGTCATCGGCAGTCCAGATCCTTATGGTAAACAAACCGATGGTATGGGTGGCGCAACGTCCAGCACCAGCAAAACGGTTATTCTGGCTAAAAGCACACAAGCGGATCACGATGTTGATTACCTGTTTGGTCAAGTCGCCATCGATAAGGCTTTTGTCGATTGGAGTGGTAACTGTGGCAACCTATCTGCCGCGGTTGGCTCTTTTGCTATTAGCAGTGGATTGGTTGACGCTGATCGTATTCCAGAAAACGGCATCGCCACTGTTCGTATTTGGCAAGCTAATATCAAAAAGACCATTATTGCTCAGGTCCCTATCACTAATGGTGAAGTGCAAGAGACCGGCGATTTTGAACTCGACGGCGTAACTTTCCCAGCAGCCGAAGTGGCTGTTGAATTCATCAATCCATCCGCTGATGGCGAGTCCATGTTCCCCACGGGCAACTTAGTGGATGATCTTGAAGTACCTGGTGTAGGGACTTTCCAAGCGACGATGATTAGCGCAGGTATTCCGACTATTTTTGTAAATGCTGAAGACATTGGGTATACCGGCACAGAGCTGCAAGACGACATCAATAACGATGACAAAGCACTCAGCATGTTCGAAACAATACGTGCCTATGGCGCCGTAAAAATGGGGCTGATTAACAACATCGAAGAAGCTGCTAATCGCCAGCACACACCGAAGGTTGCTTTTGTCAGCAAACCTAAGGCTTACACAACGTCTAGCAACAAAAACATCTCAGCTGACGATATAGATTTGCACGTTCGCGCCCTATCCATGGGTAAACTACACCACGCCATGATGGGCACAGCCGCAGTAGCTATCGGTGCTGCAGCCGCCGTACCCGGCACGCTCGTTAACCTCGCAGCAGGCGGCGGTGCACGTAGCTCTGTCACCTTCGGACACCCATCTGGCACCTTACGTGTTGGCGCTAAAGCCAATCAAGCAGAGGGCGAATGGGCCGTTTCAAAAGCCATTATGAGCCGTAGCGCAAGAGTCCTGATGGAAGGTTGGGTTCGCATACCCGGCGATTCATTCTAAAACCATTACTAGACCTGTAAAAAGGCAGCCAATTGGCTGCCTTTTTATTTTTAGATGATAATAAAAACTATTCGTTAACAGGCAAATTGATTGGCTCATTAACCTGCAGCTCTCCGCCGATATCCTTCCAGCCATCTACGCCTTCTCGAAACCACATAACATCGCTGTAACCCCATTCACGGGCCCTTTTGGCTGCGTTCCAAGCCATCCAACAGTCTTCTATACAATAGAAAACCAAAGACTTTGATTTATCCCCTGCCGTTAATTCTATTAAATTGGTATCAAAATATAGCTGAACAACTGGCTTTAATTCCTGCTCACCGACATTCGGAAGCCAAACACTCCCAGGAATATTCTTTCGAGGCGTACTCACCAGCCATGCACCATCAAAATCCAATGACTCCTCTCTAAAGATGGCGCCATAAACATCAATTAACACTGGTTTGTGATGACTAGCTAGTGAACCTTTTAAATAATTCGCGGAGATACGCCTAATACCAATAGGCGGCATTTGTGTTGTGGGTGCATGGTAAGGTAGGCCGCGATAAAATTCTTTGACAGGTTCAACGGGTACGGTATTGGCACAAGCAACACCAAGCAACATGGCAAATAAAAGAATAGCACTCATTTTTAGCATATCGAGCATCTGCTTATAGAAATTTAATTTACACGTTTAAAAACATTGTTTTCGTAGCGAGAGAACAAATGCACCACGGACTTTGTAAACTCTTGTTTTAATAACGTATTAGATTGGAAACGTTCTGGCAACGTTAGTTGCATCACGTCTGTCATCGATGAACCGTGGTTAGCAGCTTCTCTTAAGGTGGCATCTAACCACATAAGGTAATCAGTCATTTCAGCTAACGCCTGCTTATCTTGGCTCACCGGTCCATGCCCAGGTATCAGAACGCTGAATGTTAATTTGTACAGTGAATCAATCGTTGACAACCACTTATGAATATCGGCATGCGGTGTCGTTAGCGTACGCTTGTGGAATATCAAATCACCAGAAAACAACACGCCTGTGGTGTGATCTAATATCGCCATATCACCACTGGTATGCCCAGAATATTCCAATATTTCTAGTTGATGA
>DUCA01000210.1:0-908 GCA_012960055.1 Cycloclasticus sp. | reverse complement strand
CGGTTAATGGGTTTGCTCGTGATCGTCTTAATCGCCGCTTTCATTTGCTTGCCGTAGCGTAGCGACGGCCCCGTATCAATAACAACCACACCCGCTGAAGTAACAATAAAACCGGTATTAACGATATTACCGCCGTTCTCAAAGCTGAAATCTTCAGTACTTCCTACAAAAACATAGGTATCTTTAGCAACTTTTAGGGGTTTAAGTTGGTAATTGAACTCATTCGCCAATAAACCGGCAGAATATAACGATATTGTGACCACTATCCATGACGTTTGTATAAATTTAATCATTGCACAAAACTCGCTTCAAACTCGTTGCCATTATTATCTGAGCCCGTCATATAGATGGTGGAAGATCCATCTGCCTGATTAAAATCGAAACTAAGGACGGGGTTTTCATTGATTGGCTCATATAATTCAATCCGTGCAAGTTCTTTACCCTGTGAATCAGAAAAGTCTAAATCTTCAATATAAAAAGCTGGAATTCCAGGTACTAAGCCTGTATCCATCGGATGGTGAATTAAGAATCGAATTCTATTCGTTTCTTTGTTTGACCATCTCTTGCCATACGTATTACCAAGGTAATCTGCCCAATCACCAACCAGTCGCCCAACACTGGCGACTGTACAGCCGCCTCCTCCAGAGTTAACCCATAAACCAGCAACATGCCACACACCCTTACTTAGAACAGCTACACGAACAGGCGACGCTTGTTGAATTTTAAAACGTAACGATAGAGACGCCTTTGCGTTAGTAGGGTAATATTTGGCGATCAACGGAATCGGATTGAAATCAGCAAACACGACCATTTGTTCTACGTTATCTAACGCACTCGCATCTATAGCTACCGGAACATTCATAGGGTCTTCAGCAAAATCTGGAGCAATCAACTTAATGCGCTCATCA
>DUCA01000209.1:5489-10799 GCA_012960055.1 Cycloclasticus sp. | reverse complement strand
TGATGATTTTTTCCAGCCGTGTTTTGCAAAGTAATGCGCAACACTGTGAATAATATCAGCTTGGCTGCCCCACAAATCTCGCTTGTTATCGCCATCGCCATCAACAGCGTAAGCTCGGTAGCTACTGGATATGAATTGAGATTTCCCCATGGCGCCGGCGTAAGAACCTTTGGGTTCATAGGGGTCGAAACCTTCCTCGCGACAAAGCAGCAAAAAGTGTTTTAGCTCGCTTTGAAAGAACGTGGCTCTTTTAGGGAAATGAAAGCCTAAGGTGGTTAATGAGTCGAGTACTTTGTACGAGCCTGTATTACTTCCGTAACGCGTTTCAACACCAATAATGGCGACGATTATTTCAGCGGGTACGCCATATTTATTAGACGCGGCGTTCAGTAAGGCCTCGTTCTCTTGCCAGAATTTTACACCGCCATTTACGCGGTTGGGTTTTAAGAAAATGTTCCGATAACTGTGCCATTCCAAACGTTTTTCAGCCGGTGAAGACATGGCTTTTAAGATGCTGTCTTTAACCACAGCTTTGTTCAATAAGGCGCTTAATTTATCGCGGTCAAATTGGTGTTTTGATACCATTTTCTCGATAAAGTCACTGTAAATACTAGGGTTAGCCTTGGGCGTAGCCGCGCAAACGTTGAGTGAAGTGATCGCGATGAAGGTGGCGAAAAGAAATCGGAACGAGTTGAGTTGCATAGCCTATCCTTAGGAAGATAATAATTTACGGTGAGTGTGTATCGACATCAAAATGCCAAAGCCAATTAAAAGTGTAACCATCGAAGTGCCGCCATAGCTAACCAGTGGTAAGGGTACACCAACCACCGGTAAAATACCCGTCACCATGGCGACGTTGACAAATAAATAGACGAAAAAGGTGAGAGATAAACTACCGGCAAGTAATCGCGAGAAGGTGTCTTGTGCTTGTGTGGCAATGTAGATGGAGCGAATAAAAATCAGCAAATAAACGGTGAGTAGCGTAATGCAGCCGATTAATCCGAATTCTTCAGAAAAAACGGCAAAAATAAAGTCGGTAGAGCTTTCCGGTAGAAATTCTAAGCGGGCTTGTGAGCCGAGCATCCAGCCTTTGCCGAAAAGACCGCCTGAGCCAATCGCAATTTTCGATTGAATAATGTGGTAACCGGCGCCGAGAGGGTCGTCTTCTGGGTTGAGAAAAGTGAGGACGCGCTGCTTCTGGTAGTCTTTCATGTAGCTCCAAAGCAGGGGAGCAAGGCCGGCGCCAGCAGCAATAACGCCGGTGATTAATTTCAAGGAAATACCAGCTAAAAACAAGACGGCTATGCCAGAGCTTGCAATTAAAATAGCGGTCCCTAAATCGGGTTGCTTGGCGATTAGCACGGTGGGGATGGCAATGAACAGTGTGCTGAAGAGGATATGTTTTAGCCGTGGTGGTAAGCGTTTTTCGGCGAGATACCAGGCAATCATCATCGGGGTAGCGAGTTTGAGTAATTCGGACGGTTGGAAGCGAAAAAAGCCTAAGTCCAGCCAACGTTGAGCACCTTTGCCCATTACGCCGGCAAATAACACTCCGAGCAAAAGTAACGTGCCGAGTAGGAATAACCAAGGTGCAAACATCTTCAAAATATGAGGCGGAATCTGCGCAACCAGTAACATGGCACAAAAAGCGATGCCCAATCGCGTGACCTGTCGTTGCAGTAACCCGATGTCTTCGTGACCAGCACTTAATAAAATCAGAATGCCGATTGACGACAAGCAGGTTAATAAAATCAACAGTGTGATGTCGATATGAAAACGTTGCAGAAGACCCGTTTTTCGCTGGTGATAATGACTGCGGAGTTGCGTGCGTTGAATAGACGAGATCATAGTGATGTTGTTATGTATTGATCAAAGATAGCACGGGCGATGGGTGCGGCAACCGATCCACCATGCCCACCATTTTCTACGATAACAGCAATGGCTAATTGTGGGTCTTTGGCCGGTGCAAAAGCGATGAATAAAGCATGATCTTTTAGATGTTCTAAGACGTTTTCTTCATCGTATTTTTCATCTTGTTTGACGCTAAATACTTGCGCAGTCCCTGTTTTACCAGCGATTTTATACGGCGCACCTTCTTTTATTCGCCGAGCCGTTCCTCGTGCACCATTCACCACGTCGTACATAGCATTAATGATAAGTTCCCAGTGAGCATTGTTCCCTAATACTACAGGGGAGGTGGGTCTGGGTTTTATGGTGTTGTTGTTTATACGTGCCACTAGGGAAGGGGTGAGTCCTTTACCCTTATTGGCAAGAATTGCCGTTGCATGCGCGAGTTGTAATGGCGTGGTTAGATTGAAGCCTTGTCCGATGCCGGCAATCAGTGTTTCGCCGGGATACCACGCTTGATTACGCACGCGACGCTTCCATTTGCGAGAAGGTAAAAGACCACTTTTTTCACCGATAATATCGAGCCCTGTTTTTTGTCCAAAACCAAATTTACTTAAGAAACTGTGCATGCGATCAATTTTTAGCCGATGTGCCAAAATGTAAAAATAGACATCACATGATTGAACAATTGAATCGTGTAAGGTCATCATACCGTGACCGCCTTTTTTCCAATCACGGTATTTATGTTCTTTTTTTTGTAGTTGGTAAAACCCAGGACAATTGATTTTTTCACTGGGTTTGACGGTGTCGTGTTCAAGTCCAGCAAGGCCAAAAAAAGGTTTTAATGTTGAGCCGGGTGGGTATTGACCGCGAAGCGCTCGGTTAAATAACGGTTGTTTAAGGGATGTTCGCAGCGCCTTGTATGAAGTGCTATCGATGCCTTTTGCAAACAGATTGGTATTAAAGCCGGGTTTACTGACGAGTGCACGAACAGCGCCGGTGCGTGTATCTATTGCGGCAATGGCGCCGGTGTAGTCGCCGAGTTGATTGTAAGCGATTCTTTGTAAGTCAATGTCGATGTTTAGTGTCAGGTTGCTGCCAGATAAGGGTGGCGTGTGACTCAAAACCTTCAGTGAGCGCCCTTGAGCCGTATTTTCAGTTTGCTGATAACCGACCTGGCCATGTAATTTGCTTTCATACGCTTTTTCAATACCTGTTTTACCGATAAAACGGGATCCTCGATAGTTTACGGGGTCAATCGTTTTCAGCTCTTTTTCGTTGATTGCACCTACGTAGCCAACCACGTGTGATGTGAGCTCAGGAAATGGGTAATGCCTAAGTGGTTGAGCTTGAATTTCAACGCCTGGGAACAGGTGCCTATTGGCTGAGAATATAGCGACCTCAGTGTCGTTGAGGCGGTTTCTTAACGGAATACTGGTGAATCGTTTTTGTTGCTTACGTTGTCTATTAAAGCGTTTTATTTCGTTTTCAGAAATAGGCAATAAGTCACTTAATTTCTTAACGGTTAAATTAATGTCTTTGATTTGCTCAGGAATTAATTCCAAGCTGTAGCCGGGGGTGTTTTCCGCTAATACACGGCCATGAGAGTCGAATATAAGCCCGCGTACTGGCGTGATAACCGATAATCTGACACGGTTATTTTGTGCCAGGTCGGTGTACTTTTCATGTGTTTCAATTTGTAAATAAGTGAGTCTTGCGATCAATGAAAAAAACAATATTAGAACAAAAATAATCAGCGTTATTGATCGAGATAGAAATAGGCGATTTTCATGCAGAGAGCTTTTAAGGTCAAAACTTGTTTTCATGGGAGTTATTGAACCCTAAATCGTCTTCTAATCAATCGTAAGCTTGAGAATACAAAAGGCCAAATAATCGCACTTACGAGGGCTTGAGCCCAATAGCTATATCCTGCTTCGAAGTAATGAGTGGAACGGCTAATCCACAGTGACAAGAGCTTCATGATGAGAAAAAACAACAGAACAAAATAAGCCTGCTGCCAAACGCGATAGTTTCTGAGGCGAGAGTACATTTTGTGGCTTAAAAATGAAGCGATGCTGAAAATTAAGGCATTTTGACCTAGTGTGCTGCCAATGAGGGTGTCGAATAGGAGTCCCGTAATAAAGCCTGTTCCAACACTCACTTTATGAGGCAATGCGATATTCCAATACATAAAAGCTAATAACGTCCAGCTTGGCATGAGAGTGGCAAGTGGGTTTGGCCATGGCGCGATGCTTAAGCACATGGCGATGAGCAACGATAAATAAATAATTAAATTGCCTGAAGAGCTAGTGTTCACTGGTAGTTATATGTTCATGTTCGGTTGGGGCGCCGGATAATAGCGGTATGGGTTCTTGCTTGCTCCAGACCAGTAAAATATCGCGTATGCTTTCAATTTTTGCAACAGTTTCAGCTTCAGCGTGCATAAATGATCCACCTGCTATTGGCGTTAACTGCGTAATGATGCCGACAGGGTAGCCTTTTGGAAAGACGCCGCCTAGTCCAGTTGTTGTGAGTAAATCGCCGATTTGAATGTCGGTATTATGTGGTAAATAAGGGAGGGTTAACCTGTTTGGAATGCCACTACCAGAGGCAATGGTTCTTAAGCCGGTTCTGTTGATTTCAATGGGTACGGCGTGATTCGGGTCAGTAATTAGCATGATGGACGATGTTAATGGGTTTACAACAATAATTTGCCCGATGACCCCGTCTTCGTTTAACGCCGTTTGGCCAGCGTATAAATTAAAGCGACTGCCTTTATCAATGATGATGTGTTGCGTATTTTGATTTTGATTTACGTTGATAAGCTCCGCGGAAATAAATTGTTCGCCTAATTTAAATGATGATTCTAGAAGGCTATGCAGTCGTGTATTTTCTTTTTCTAACGCCTTGAATTTTTGAAGTTTTGCTTCCAATAATAAGGCGCTTGAACGTAGTGTACGGTTCTCTTCGAGTAACTCGGTATGATTGCTGGTGTTTTGGGCGAACCAGCGGTAGAGCTTGCTTGGGGAGTCAACAACAACGAGTACGGGATGTACGATAAATGAGAGGCTGTCTTTAAGCCGATTGAGTTGGTTGGTTTGGTGCGTGAGTAGGAGCAGTGCAATTGAAATAATAACCGCGGCTATAAACCGCGTGCTTGTAGAGGGACCTTTTGTGAAAATAGGTTTTATGAGGACTAACCTTTCTTCTTATCCGAGATCGAAAATATGTGGCCCTTTCTCATTGATCAGCTCCAGTACTTTGCCGCCGCCACGGGCAACACAGGTTAGGGGCTCGTCAGCAGTACGAACAGGAACGCCAGTTTCCTCATAGAGAAGCTCATCTAGACCCTTAAGCAAAGCGCCTCCGCCTGTTAAGACGATGCCGTTTTCGGCTACGTCAGAGCTGAGCTCAGGCGGTGTCTGTTCAAGCGCTTGCTTAACCGCGCTAACAATGGCAGTC
>DUCA01000209.1:0-5479 GCA_012960055.1 Cycloclasticus sp. | reverse complement strand
GGCTCTTGTAGTGCCTCCAGAATTTCATTGCTGTTCAGTGTGAAGCTTCTAGGGATGCCTTCAGCTAAATTACGTCCAGTGACTTGCATCTCTGTAACTTCTTTAGCGGGATAAGCAGAGCCTATTGCATATTTTATTTTTTCTGCAGTTGACTCGCCAATGACGGTGCCGTAATTTCTGCGAACGTAGTTGATAATCGCTTCATCGAATCGATCGCCGCCAACACGAATGGATTCTGAATAAACGATACCATTCAAAGAAAGAACGGCAATTTCAGATGTTCCGCCACCGATATCCAAGACCATAGAGCCTCTAGCTTCATCAATGGGTAAGCCTGCGCCGATTGCAGCCGACATCGGTTCTTCGATTAAATAGACTTCTCGCGCACCGGCGCCCGCTGCTGATTCTCTAATGGCCCTTCTTTCTACTTGTGTTGAGCCACACGGAACGCAGATGAGCACACGAGGGCTCGGGCGTAAAAATTTACCTTCATGTACTTTATGAATGAAATGCTGAAGCATCTTCTCAGTAAGGGTGAAGTCAGCAATCACACCGTCTTTTAATGGGCGAATCGCAGTGATGTTTCCAGGGGTTCTACCTAGCATCGCTTTCGCTTCACTACCGATGGCTGTAAAGCTCTTTTCACCACGGATTTTATCTTCACGGATAGCGACAACAGACGGCTCGTTGAGCACAATGCCTTGGCCTAGTGCATAAATAAGAGTGTTTGCTGTACCCAAGTCGATTGATAAATCGTTGGAAAACATGCCGCGTATTTTTTTTAACATGAAAGTAAAGATGGGTAGTGTTGGTTAATTTTATTACTTTAACAACCGTTTGCCCCTTTGGGCAAGGCGCGAATTGTGTTAATTTGCACGGTTTTAAAGCATGAATTAAATTAAAGAGGGCATTCTATGTCAATTCAGTCAGAAGATGTACTGAAAATCGCACATTTGGCGAGGTTAGGTATTCAACAAGAACAAGTTGAATTATACGCGTCAGATTTGTCGAATATTATGAATTTGGTAGAGCAGATGAATCAAGTTGATACGTCTGATATTGAACCAATGGCGCATCCATTGGATCAGTCGCAACGCCTAAGATCTGACGTTGTGACAGAAGTGAATCAGCGCGAAACGCTACAACAAAATGCACCGGATATCGAAGACGGGTTGTTCTTAGTGCCTCGCGTTATCGATTAACTGAATAATTAAGTCGTTAAAAAAATGTATAACAAATCCTTACAAGAATTATCAAGTAGCCTGCAAGACAAAGAGATTTCAAGTGTTGAATTAAGTCAGTACTTTTTAAATAGAATTAAGCACTTTGATGGCGAACTCAATAGCGTCATCACCTCCAATGAAGAGGCGGCATTAGTAGCCGCGGCTGAGGCGGATAAACGTATTCAGTCAGGCGACTCTGGTTTGTTAACCGGTATTCCATTGCTGCATAAAGATATTTTCTGTACCCAAGGCTTAAGAACCAGCTGCGGTTCGAAAATGTTAGATAATTTTGTGGCGCCATACACGGCAACGGCGGTTACTAAGCTGGAACAAGCCGGGGCGGTGATGTTGGGTAAAACCAATATGGATGAATTTGCTATGGGCTCATCGAATGAAACCAGTTTTTACGGTGGCGTTAAAAACCCGTGGGACTTAAATACGGTTCCGGGTGGCTCGTCGGGTGGTTCCGCAGCGGCAGTGGCTGCCCGATTAGCGCCGATTGCCAGTGGCACAGATACCGGTGGTTCTATCCGTCAGCCCGCCGCTTTTTGCGGTATTACCGGCATTAAGCCGACCTATGGTCGAGTATCACGCTATGGCATGATTGCCTTTGCCTCGAGCTTGGATCAAGCCGGTACCTTTGCGAAAAGCGCGGAAGATGCGGCAATGATGTTGCAAGCGATGTCCGGCTTTGATGAGAAGGATTCAACCAGCGTTAATAAACCGGTTGATGATTTATTGGCCAACCTAGGTGATTCCATAAAAGGTTTAACGGTTGGCTTGCCGAAAGAATTTTTTACCGATGATTTAGATAGCGGTATCCGTGAAACGATTGAAACGGCGATTGATACTATCAAGTCTGCAGGCGCCCACATCAAAGAAATCAGCTTGCCGAATATCAACTTGTCAGTACCAGCGTATTACGTTGTTGCGCCCGCTGAATGTTCGGCTAATTTATCGCGTTTTGACGGTGTGCGTTTTGGTTACCGTTGTGATTCACCTAAAGACTTGGAAGATCTGTATAAACGCTCACGTGACGAAGGCTTTGGCGACGAAGTAAAGCGCCGCATTATGATGGGTGCATACGTGTTATCAGCCGGTTATTACGATGCATACTATAAAAAAGCGCAGCAAGTACGTCGCTTGATTAAAAACGATTTTGTTGAAGCGTTTAAAGGTGTTGATATTATCGCTAGTCCGACTGCACCATCGGTTGCTTTTTCAGCGGGTGAGAAAAAGGATGATCCGGTTTCCATGTACTTGTCTGATATCTTTACGATTGGTGTGAATTTAGCCGGTTTGCCGGGCATGTCTGTACCGTGTGGTTTTGTTGATAACAAACCCGTGGGACTGCAATTGATTGGTAATTATTTCGAAGAATCAAGGCTGCTTAATGTCGCGCATCAATATCAACAATTAACCGATTGGCACCTTGCGGTGCCCGCCGGCTACGAACAGGAGGTGTAGGCATGCAATGGGAAACAGTTATTGGGCTTGAAATACACGCTCAGCTTGCTACAAAATCTAAAATATTCTCGGGTGCATCAACCGCGTTTGGTGCAGAGCCTAATACGCAAGCTTGCGCGGTGGACTTAGGTTTGCCAGGCACGTTGCCGGTGCTGAATGAACAGGCGGTGCGCTTTGCGGTGAAATTTGGTTTAGCGATTGGTGCGCATATTGCGCCGTATTCTGTGTTTGCGCGTAAGAATTATTTCTACCCTGATTTGCCCAAAGGTTACCAAACTAGTCAGTTTGACAAGCCGATAGTTGGTTTGGGCCAGATTGATATTGAGGTTGATGGAGAAGTAAAAACCATCGGCGTGACTCGAGCGCATCTAGAAGAGGATGCGGGAAAATCTTTACATGAAGATTATCAAGGCATGACCGGTGTGGACTTAAACCGCGCCGGTACGCCGTTGTTAGAAATAGTCTCCGAACCCGATATGCGTTCGTCTGCTGAAGCGGTAGCTTTTGTTAAGAAGCTGCACACTTTGGTGCAGTACTTAGGTATCTGTGATGGCAATATGCAGGAAGGTTCGTTCCGTTGTGATGTGAATGTGTCCGTGAGACCGATTGGTCAAGAAGAATTTGGCACGCGTGCAGAAATTAAAAACTTGAACTCATTCCGTTTTATAGAAAAAGCGATAGCTCACGAAGTGGAACGCCAAATTGATGTGATTGAATCGGGTGGTCGTGTGGTGCAGGAAACGCGTTTGTACGATGCCAACAAAGACGAAACACGTTCCATGCGTTCGAAAGAAGAAGCCAATGATTACCGTTATTTTCCTTGCCCTGATTTATTGCCAGTGGAAATCACGGCGGAGCTGCTGGATGAAATGCGTGGTGACTTGCCTGAGCTGCCAGAGGCTAAGAAACTACGCTTTCAAGCGCAGTATAAGCTCAGTGACTACGATGCAGATGTATTAACAACGCAACGTGTGATGGCCGATTATTACGAAGATGCGGTTAATTTTTCTGATGGCGAAGCGAAACTGGTGGCTAACTGGGTAATGGGTGAGTTAAGCGCTGGCCTAAACCAGCATGGTTTGGATATTTCGGCGAGCCCAGTGGGTGCGGAGCGCTTGGGTGCCTTGGTTAAACGTATTGCTGATCAAACAATTTCTGGAAAAATTGCCAAGCAGGTGTTCGAGTTCTTGTGGGCCAGCGAGTCTACAGCGGACGAAGTGATTGAGCGCGAGGGCTTAATGCAGATCTCTGATAGCGGGGAGTTGGAAAAAATCATTGATCAGTTGATGGCTGATAACCCAGCACAAGTTGAGCAATTCCGTGGCGGTAAAAGCAAAGTATTGGGCTTCTTTGTGGGCAGCATCATGAAGCAAACGCAAGGCAAAGCAAATCCGCAAGAAGTGAATAAGTTGTTGCAAGAGAAATTGAAAGAATAACCGATTAAAAGCGTTCTGTAAGTAAGCGTATTAATGACATAAGGTGATGTTGATGAAGAAAATAGCGTTAGTCAGTATAGTGAGTGTGTTGCTTGTAGCTTGTGATAACGAACCGGTTGTTAGTGAGCCAAAGCAAGTGGTCAGTAAGGCTGTGGAAGCCCCCCAAGTTGAGGTGGTTGAAAAAGCAGGCGTCAAACCAGCGGTTAAATTGTCTAAAGTAGCACAAATTAATCAGGAAATTCAGCGTATTGAAGCTATCATGAAAACTAAACCGACGGTTAAAGGTTGGATGTTAATTGGTGATGCGCACATGCACCTTAAACGTTATAAAGAAGCCGCGGGTGCGTACAACGATGCCTATATGTTGAGCGGTCAAGCCGCTGAGCCAAGAAAGAAGCTTAAAAATGCGATGTACTACGTGGGCTTAGAAAAAGCGAACGGGGCTCATTAAGACCGATGTTTCTAGCCTTAAGCCTCTTTCATTCTTAAGGTGATTTCAGTAATATTCTCATCGTGCAATAACTGGAAGCAGCGCATTTCTAACACGCCCTTAGTGTTAAGCGAAACAATTAAATAATACGCATCAGGATAAGACGTCAGTTCAATGTCGATGGCCGATGGGGTGGCGGGTGCTGTTGGGTGTGAATGGTAAATCGCAAATAACGTTTGCCCGTCGTTGTTTATCTTTTTCATGGCGCTTATTTGTTCTTCAGGTGCCATTAAAAAGCGCGTGCTGGGTTCTTCTGCCACATTGTTCACGGGGTAGAAGGTGTAATCGTCAGCCGAGTTTTTGCCAATAAGCCCGCAGACTTCTTGGTCGTTAGACAGTTGCGCGTAATGGAGTAATTCGTTAACGAGTTTACGAGGTAGTTCGAGTTCTTTGGTATGCATGTTGGTGATTGTGTCTATGGTTTTGTGCCCATTGTGGCGCGTGTGTGTCCCTGTATATCTTGGAACTGTTCAACTGATTTAAAGCCGGATGATTCTAACAAGTTTCTCACTTGTTTGCCTTGTTGATAACCGTGTTCAAATAATAGATAGCCGTTAGGCTTAAGGAATTGTTCAGCGGTGGTAATAATCGTTTTAATGTCTTGTATGCCGTCCTGTTCGGACACCAGAGCGCTGCTTGGTTCAAACTGAACGTCACCTTCATAAAGGTGGGGGTCGGTGTGGCAAACATAAGGGGGGTTACTGACGATGAGGTCGTATTGCGCGGTTGGAACGTGGCTGAACCAATCGCTTTCAATGAAGTCGATATGGTTAGCTTTGAGCTGTTGAGCATTTTTTTGTGCCACAGCCAGTGCGCTAGCGCTGGCATCAACTGCAGTGATGTTTGCGTTATGAAATTCTAAC
>DUCA01000208.1 GCA_012960055.1 Cycloclasticus sp. | reverse complement strand
GGCTTTTGGATATGACGCCTGCCAGTTACACGGGTTGCGCGGAGGCTCTGGCGAGAAATATCACAGAGAACGCTTAAAGTGTGACGCAGTTCACGTTTTGTCCATATTGAACTGCTATATTTAATTCCAACAAGGCGGTTTAACGAGTTTATTTACTCCCTCCTTTTTATAAGCTTTACGCCTTGTACACTTAACCGAATCCGTTGATTCGGTTTTTTTTTGTTTTATTTACAATTCATTAAAAGCACGGGTTAACTGTATATGTGTAAAGCTTTTAGAGTGAGCTATGTCCATCTATGAATTAGAACATGGAGTGTTCAGGGGGAACAAAAACGACTTTTGATTTAAATTCCTTTGATGAGGATAAAATCGCGTTAATTTCGTTAATTAATCAGACAAAATCCGAGCTCAATATCGATAGCCACGTTTTATGCCCCACTATTTTTGATATGGCTAGTTCCAGCGATAAAAACAATCAAGGTATCGGTGTTTTAGAGGGGCATACTGCGCATATTTTGGAAGAAGAAATACAATTTGGGTAAAGGGGGGATTTAGACGCCGGTTTAACGGTTAGGTAAAAATATCGTCCATCGTTGGCCGTCCAAATCCCCAGTCCCCGACTCTAAGCTACCGTTATACAAAGAAACAAGCTCATTGACGACGGCTAAACCGATGCCATGACCATGGGTTGATTCATCCGCGCGAATGCCGCGTTTTAGCATATTATCAAGCTCGTTTTTCGGTATGCCAGGCCCATCATCTTCAATGATGATTTTAACGCCTTGTTTGGCAGAGTCATTATTGCTGTTGATTTGAACGCGGATGTAAATATTCGAGTTTGCCCACTTATAGGCGTTATCGAGTAAATTGCCAAAAATCTCAAACATATCGCCCTGCTCTGCATTAAACTTAATGGAGTCATCAATATTTGTTACAACGGTTAACTGTTTATCGAGGTAAACCTTGTTTAATGAGGTGGTTATTTGCTGGATAATGGGCTCAATACTCAGGGGCAATGCCAAGGTCTGGTGGCCTTTTGCCGCGGCTTTTTGTAATTGATAATCGACCAATTGGCGCATTTGTAGCGTTTGAGTTTCTAGCGTCTTGATGTCATGAGTAGATAGGCTTTTTTGCCCATATAGTCCAGTAAGAACGGATAACGGTGTTTTTAGGCTGTGCGCAAGATCGGCAAGAGTGTTTCTGTATCGCTTGAGGTGTGTGCGTTCATTGTCAATTAACCGATTGAGGGTGTTTGCAATGTCCTTCAGTTCATCGCTGTAGTGCGTATTTAAGTGTTGCGCATTGCCTTGTTGTATTTCCTCGATATTGAGCACGATGTGCCGTAGTGGCTGTAGACTGATCCTTATAATAAAGAACTGAACGATCAGCAGCAAAAAGCCAATACCGCCTAACCATTGCCATAAAACAGAACGAAAACTTGCAACTTGATTATCTAGACTATCGCTAGATTCAATCACAACGAACTCAAAGGTAGTGGATTGCTCAAATGCATTTTCTAAAATGGCTTTATAGTGCAATTCAATGCTGGGTCGCTCGAGTGATGAGCTTCGTATAAAAGTTTTCTGACCAGGGCTTAGGCTTTTAACTGAGTTAGTCTGTTCGCCTGTTGATGAAGAACTTCGCCACACGACCTGGCCTTTAGTGTCAAAAATGTAGGCGTACAAACCAGAGGCTACTTGCATAAATCGTGGTTCAGACAAACCTGATGGCACCATCAAGCGATTGTTTCTGCTGAGTTCTGCTTTCGCCAATATGGAATACAGGTGAATTTGAAGTTGATCATGCAGCGCTTGTTGGGCGCCCCTTTTGTAGGCGGCATCCAACACGAAGGCTGCCAGGCTTAAGAAGCCAATCAAGACAATGCTTGCAGAAACAAGCAGGCGAGATTGAATGCTGCTATTCATTGTCCATATCGAATTGGATTTCGCTTAACTGTTCAAAGGAATAGAAAAACGATAGCCCCGTCCTCGTAATGTTTCGATGGGTTTATGTTGTTCTTTGGGGTCGAGTTTTTTCCGTAGGCGACCGACAAAGACTTCAATAACGTTACTGTCACGATCGAAGTCTTGATCGTAAATATGCTCGGTTATTTCAGTTTTAGAAATAACACGGCCTGAGTGCATCATCATGTATTCAAGCATTTTGTATTCGTAAGCGGTTAATTGAATGGGTGTTTCATCAACCCGTACTTGTTGCGCGTTAGTATCAAGGGTGATTGGGCCACAAACGAGTTGGGCTGTTGCCACGCCAGCGGATCGTCGTATTAAGGCGTTTATCCGCGCTAGTAATTCCTCGGTATGAAAGGGTTTAACTAGGTAGTCATCTGCACCGGCCTCAAGCCCTTCGACCTTCTCTTCCCAACGCGTTCTAGCGGTTAGGATGAGTATGGGGAATGTTAAGTCCTTAGCGCGTAGCTGTTTGATGACGTCCATACCGGATATATCGGGTAGGCCTAAATCAACAATGGCGATATCAATAGGAAACTCTATGCCGAAATACAACGCATCTCGGCCATTATCAACCGCATCAACCGCATAGCCTTTTTTGGTTAAATTATTAACCAATTGTTGTTGCAATGTCATGTCATCCTCGACAACGAGTGCTCGCATGATACGTCCTTTTGTCTCTAGAATTTAGTGTCTAGCTTTAGGTTTAATACGAATCTTTTTAACGTGGCCTGTTTGAGTCAATACCTTAATGACGTGTACCGGCTGACCATCTATTTGCAGTGTTTCTGCACTTAATACCTTGGCTTTTCTGCCCTTTCGAATCCGGTTGACGGCTTGATCTAGGGTAATTATTTCGGCTTCTGCTAGAGCAATGCTCGTACCCCAAGCAAAAACAAACGTGGTTGACGTTAGGTTTATAAGAATCGCTAAAACAAGGGCCTTCATTAATCGAATAAAAGAAAGTTGAGTCATCATATTAGTGATTAGTTTACATAGTGTGTAATGAATCCTAGCTGAATAATCGGAACTAAAATATTTTATTAGCGTTCATCGATGCCAATTTTGCGGTAAATTCTGCCATAGCGACACCCATGCCTTTAGCCAGTTTTTCAAGAAAAGGTTGCTGGGCGGTGAAATCGACAATTTTTTCCTCGCCAATTTCATTTTTTGCTACTGACTGAACATTACCGATGGCGTCAGTTAAGCCCAGTTGAATGCTTTCGGAGCCAGCCCAAACAAGGCCGCTAAACAAATTTGGGTTCTGTTTTAAACGCTCACCACGGCCATTTTTAACGGCCTGTATGAACTCTTGATGGATATCATTCAACATGCTTTGTACGTGCGCTTGTTCGCCTGGATTGACATCGGAGAATGGGTCCAAGAAACCTTTATGCTCCCCCGCGGTGTATAAACGTCGTTCAACACCCAACCTTTTCATTGCCTCGGTAAAGCCAAAGCCATTCATTACTACGCCAATAGAACCCACAATGCTGGACTCATTAACAAAAATTTTATCGGCGGCAGAGGCAATAAAGTAACCGCCAGATGCGCAGAGGTCTTCAACCACTGCATGAATAGGGATGTCAGGATATTCTTTTTTAATGTCTCGAATGGCTTCGTGAACGTAACTTGATTGTACTGGGCTACCGCCCGGTGAATTTACACGCAGAATAATACCCTTGGTGTTAGGGTCTTTTGCTGCCATGTTTAAACTTTTAATAATCGTTTCCGCATCGGCTTCGCCACCTGAAACAATAATTCCCTTCACATCAATAACAGCGGTATGTGGGCCGCCAGACATTTTCGAGATGCCACTTATCGGTGACATAGCAAGACTACTGATAATGACAATGTATGCCAAAAATAAAAGCTTAAAGAAAATACCCCAGCGACGGGTTCTTCTTTGTTCAATAACAGATGCTAGCGCAACTTTTTCAAGTACGGAGCGTTCCCATTGTTGATCGTTTTGCTCGATTTTATTTCCCCCAAATAATGCCATAGTTACCTCTTAAATAATTCCTTTAAGTTGTTTATACACGCTAAAGAGGCATGTCGTTTAAGTTCTTCGTGAGAATGTGCGCCAGTCGTCACGCCAATACAAGCGACGCCCGCATTATTAGCCATGATTAAATCGAGTGTTGAATCGCCAATCATGAGTGTTTTTCTGGGCTCGATGTTGCTTTCCTTCATAATATCAAAAAGCATATGTGGGCTAGGCTTGGATTTCATGGTGTCTGCGCAGCGAAGATAATCAAAAAATGAACGAATGCCGGTGCCGTCAAGCCCTCTGTTGAGCCCTTGTCGCCCTTTTCCTGTGGCAATGGCTAGCGTTTTGTTCATTTTCTTTAAGGTCGTTAATACAGGTATCACATCCAAGAATAAATCATTACCTGAGCTGCCTTTTGCCAAGTATCTTGTTCGGTACAGCTCAATCATCGCCAGTTTGTCGGCATCAGATGTGGCGGGGAAAAGTTTTAGCATAGCTTCGGATAAGCTTAGGCCGATAATGTCTTTGCAGCTTTGCTCGTCAGGTTTAACCAAGTTTTGTTCTTCGGCCACGTGTTGAATGCAATCAACAATCCAATCAATAGAGTCGACTAAGGTTCCATCCCAATCAAAAACAATCAAATCGTAATCTGTAATCATAGTTGTTTTAGAAAATTCTTAAGTTCTGGGTCCAAAGGGGCTTCAAAGCAAACAGCTTGGTCTGTTAATGGATGAATAAAATTGAGTTTGCTTGCGTGTAAGAACAATCGTTTCAAGCCGTTTTCTCTGTACTGCTTATATTGCGAAGGGCTTGAATAACGCTCGTCACCAGCAATAGCATGGCCTAAATGCTTGGCGTGAACACGAATTTGATGCGTTCGTCCGGTTTTTGGCGATGCATGCACTAATGTTGCGTTTTTATACGTCTGAATTTTTTCAAACGCCGTTTCAGACTTTTTCCCTTCCGGGTGAACGCGCACACGATGCTCACCGCTTTCCAATGTACGTTTCTCCAAAGGTGCCTTAACAGTGATGGTTTTTTGATGAAGAACGCCGCACAGCAAGGCCGTATAGGTTTTCTTAATGGTCCTGTTTCTCAATAAAGTCTGTAGACCATTCAGTATTTTTCTATTTTTCGCAATCAGTAAACAACCAGATGTTGCCTTATCAAGCCGGTGAACTAATTCAAGGTAGCGTTCGTCTGGGCGTAAAAAACGTAAGGCGTCAATAACCCCATGATGGTTAGCCGTGCCGCCATGAACGGCTATACCCGACGGTTTATTGAGTACTAGTAAGTCGCCGTCTTCATAAATAATACGTTTTTCAATGCTTTGTAACATCCATTGCGCAGGTTTAGACTCGCTTTTTTCTTCTATTCTTACCGGCGGGATTCTCACCACATCATTGAGCTTTAGACGATAAACGTTTTTTATTCGCCCTTTGTTAATTCGAACTTCACCGCGACGAATAATCTTGTAAATATGACCTTTGGGTACGCCTTTGAGCTGGGTCATCAAAAAATTATCTAGCCGTTGCCCTTCGGAATTCTCATCAATCTCGATATATCGAACTTGGTCGTGTATTTGTGTTTTCATAAGATTTTAACTTTACTGCTTATCTGATTGATGTTGCTGACTTTACTTGCTATAGTCGGAAGAGTTTAGTCGTCTTTAATGATGTTACTAACTGACGGTAGTCATAATAACGGTTGTCTGATAGCAAGGCTATGCAAACGTTTAATTACTGTTCCCCCAATGGGGGAGAGTTTCGTTAAAGCGGAATATGTTTTCCGTTTGACTCAGCTTTACAAAGAATCTGAATGCATCGGTTTATACCGACATTCAAACGGGTTTTATTTGCTCAACCCAAGATGAGCGATTAGTAATTGCCTACTAACAACAGAAATTTAATACGGACATTACGACAAAAGCTCAATAAAAAACTAAAGCTTTTATGTCTGACCTCGTGAGAAATCAATATTTTTAAACACAAAAAATAAATTTAAAGATACTCAAATAACAAATGAATCAATTTTCACTATCTCACAGCCATATTATTTCTGTGCACCGTACGGCATCAGGAAAAGAATTAAATGAAAAGAATGTTAATAAATGCAACTCACGCCGAAGAGCTGAGGGTTGCACTCGTCGATGGACAAAAACTATATGACCTTGATATTGAGGTCCCTGCAAGAGAACAGAAGAAATCTAATATTTACAAAGGGCTTATTACCCGCGTAGAACGTAGTTTAGAAGCAGTTTTTGTTGACTATGGCGCGGATCGTCATGGTTTCCTTCCCTTTAAAGAAATCACAGGTCAAGCGATTGGGCTTGATACGCACGATATTAAAGACAAAAAGCAGATTAAAGAAGGTCTGGAAATCGTTGTTCAAGTTGAGAAAGAAGAACGTGGCAACAAAGGTGCCGCTCTTACAACTCAAATAAGCTTGGCGGGTAGTTACTTGGTGTTGATGCCTGATAATCCGGGTGCTGGCGGTATTTCACGTCGCATTGACGGCGACAACAGAACTGCTCTGCGTGAAGTGCTCAATCAGCTGGAAATATCAGAAGATATCGGCCTTATCGTACGTACGGCAGGTGTGGGTAAATCAGTTGAAGAATTACAATGGGATTTAAATTACTTAACGCAACTATGGGGCGCGATTAGTCGTGCGTCACAAGAGCGTAAAGCGCCCTATTTAATCTTCCAAGAAAGTAACTTTGTTATTCGTTCTATTCGTGATTACCTGCGAGCAGACATAGATGAAGTGCTGATTGATAGCGCCAGTTCTTACAATTTGGCTCATGATTTTATGCAGCAAATTATGCCGCAATACCTATCGCGGGTTAAGTTATACGAAGACAGTGTGCCATTATTTACCCGTTATCAAATCGAAAGCCAAATCGAAACAGCTTACGGCCGTGATGTCCCTCTTCCATCGGGTGGCTCGATTGTTATTGATCCGACAGAAGCACTCACCTCTATCGATATCAACTCGGCACGAGCAACCAAAGGCGCAGATTTTGAAACCACTGCGCTAAACATCAACTTAGAAGCGGCAGATGAAATTGCAAGGCAATTGCGTATCCGCGATATGGGCGGCCTATTCGTTATCGATTTTATCGATATGGGCCCGAGTAAAAACCAACGCATGGTTGAAACGCGGATTAAAGAGGCGATGAAGCACGATAGAGCGCGCATTCAATTCAGTAAGATTTCACGCTTTGGTTTATTGGAAATGTCACGTCAGCGTATCCATTCGTCCTTAACCGAGTCGAGTTTGCCCGTTTGTCCACGCTGTCATGGTCAAGGAACCATTCGTAGCGTTGAATCCTTGTCGCTTTCAATCATTCGTATTTTAGAAGAAGAAGCAATGAAAGAGCATACGGCTCGAGTCGTTGTGCAAGTGCCCATCGATTGCGCGACCTTTGTGTTGAATGAAAAAAGATCGGAAGTTGAGCAAATTGAAAAGAACCATGAGGTTTCTATCGTCGTTGTACCCAATAAGCACCTTGAAACACCTCATTATGAGATAGAGCGAATTCGTACAAAGGAAGCAAATGACGACACCACAGCGAGCCATGAGCGTGTTCCCAGAGAAGATAAGCGCGAGATTAAACCTTATCAGCGCGACCCCGTTGAACAACAAAAAGCGGTTGTGCAGAACGTTATGCCGACGACGCAACGTCCAGTAGCAAAACAAGAAGTTAAAACGGAAGGTTTTCTTAAACGCATATTTAGTAAAATCATTCCATCATCAGAGCCTGCAAAGGAAGTAAAAAAAGAGGAGCCTAAAAGAACACGCAATAGGGAACCACAGCAAAACCGCCAACAACGTCCAAAAGATGGTGAGAGTCAAAGCAGGAATAGAAATAGAAACCGTAACAGGAACCGTAATCAACAAAACCGCAATAAGAATCAAGTTGAGCAAGATACGCCCGCGAATCAACATCAGCAGAAGCCTAATGTGGAACAAAATAAAGCCGCTAACAAGCAACAGCCTGCGCAAGGTACTCAAGAGTCTGGCAAGACAGACGCTAATAATACCGATAAGCCAGCAGGCGCACGTAGACGTAGAAGACCGCGTCGTTCATCAGCGAATAAAGAAAACAATGCCAGTCAAATCGCCAGTGAAAATACAGCAGTAACCGCGGTAAATGAGAGTAAACCGACTCTTGTTACCGATAGTAATAAGCCTGTGGCTGAAAAACCCGTTGGACAGATGCCGGTTGTTGAGAAGGTGAAAGTCGATAACCAGGAGAAACCAGCCGTTGAAAAACCAAGCAACGTAAAGGCTGATAACGCAGCAGAAAAAACAGGGGTGCGCCACCCTCGTAGAAGAAGGCGTAGCTCTGATGCGGTTAGAAAACCAAAGGAGCAAGTGTCTACCTCAGAAGCAGCTGAAAAAACGCAAGAAGCACCTGCTGCAAAAACTGTTAGTAAGCCAAAGGAAGTAGCTCAAGCGTCAGAGGTTATTACTAAACCTAAGGCAACAGCACCGGCTGCAGAAGCTATCAGTAAACCTAAAGTCGCAGCACCGGCTGCAGAAGCTATCAGTAAACCTAAGGTCGCAGCACCGGCTGCAGAAGCTATCAGTAAACCTAAGGAACCGATTCGAAAGGTAGAAGTAGTTACTGAACCTAGGAAACAACAGCAAACTTCTGAAGTCGTTGAGAAACCAAAATCCCAGACATCAGCTGCAACGCTAGAAACAAGTGAGAAACCAAAATCGAGCTCTACTGCAGAACGAAAGATATCGGATTAGTTTTTTAACTTAGAAGAGAAAATAAAAAAGCCCTAAGAAATTAGGGCTTTTTTTTGAAATATATCTTGTTGTTTATAGCTTTGACTAAAAGCATTTGGGTTTTCGGGTGTGCTAGCTGTTGCCATTACCGCTTGGGCGACCCATGTCAAAGGAGAGCATTATAAAGAGGGAGATACTTTCGTATTGTTGCCGATGTTTAAGGTCGTAATTCCTTTTTTGGAGCAAGCCTTACCACCAATAATGATCTTTGAGCGATAAATATTTCATTGAAGTCACTAAGTTCATTTTGTGCATTAAGGTATCCGTCTGGTTGATGATTGATGGTGTTGTTAGAGCTTTTAGTTTTCATTTAAACCACACTCTCTAGTCACTCGTTTGTTTTAATCATTCTAAGGGTCAAGCAATCTCAACAAAGGTAATCAAGGGACTTAAATCAGCTAAATCACTTGATGTGGTTGTAGCCGATAAATCAATCACTACATTATCAACATCATCAATCAGAACATCCCATGTAAGGATGCCATTGTTTAAACTGAGGTCTGACATAGCATGGTCGTCGCCTTCTCGGTAAAAAAGCTCTATCGTGTCATCAGTCAGGCTAAAGTCCGTAATTATATCCGACTGCCCACTGGTTGCTGTGAATTGGAAGACATCGTTGCCTGCGCCGCCTGTCAAGATGTCATTGCCTGCGCCACCAAAGATTGAATCATCGCCAACACCACCATTGATAGCATCATCTCCATTAGAACCCCATAAGATGTCATTTCCTGCTTCACCATTAATAGTTACCGCATTAGTCAGTACGAAGTTATCACTAGTTAAATCGACAATGTCATTACCGTCACCCGCATTGATGATTTCTATATCAACCAATCTTGCAGTAGAGTCAACACCTTGTGTAGTAGAAGATAGGGTAAGTGAACTATGATGGGCTGAGTAGACATCATCGATAAAGAATGCGTCAGAACCATCTGTAAGTGTTAACACATCAATATCAGCACCAGCATCAATCACATCAGTGAAGCGGTTAAGACCTTCTATACTAACGATTTCATTAGTACCTACTGAAGAGCCGTTACTTACATTTTGAGCGCCATAGCCACTACCCCAAACTGCATCTGCTGTTAGGGTGATGATGTCGTTACCTGCTAGGGCTAAGACTACGTCTGCGCCTTCGAGAGTTGAGATGTTATCAACGCCCGCTGTGCCATTAAGAATATCATCAGATGCTGTTCCTAATACTTCATTTACATCGTCAACAGCCACCACTAGATTACCATCACTGGAATAACGCTGTGCGTAGATACCGTAACCATCACCATCTTGACCATATGAGTCCCAAGTAATAACAAAACCACCATCACTGAGCGCTGTTATGCTTTGGTTCCCAAAATGGGTTGACGTGTAGGTATGGACTTGGAACTCAGTACCATTGACGCTACCATTTGCATCATAGCGTTGGGCGTAGATACCGTTACCACTACCATCTTGACCATCTGACTGCCAAGTAACCACAAAACCACCATCAGCTAGTGCGGCGATGCTTGGGGCGACTTGATAGTTGGTTGTATAGGTGTTGACTTGGAACTCAGTGCCTACTGTAGAGCCATTAGCATCATAAATCTGTGCGTAGACCCTGTCGTCTACGCCAGCATATTGAGCACCTGACTGCCAAGTAACCACAAAACCACCATCAGCTAGTGCGGCGATGCTTGGGTCGCCTTGATCGTAGGCTGTATAAGTGTTGACTTGAAACTCAGCGCCTGTAGCCATGACAATCCCTTTCCAGTCTAGTTACACAACCACTATAGTCCCTTATAAGGACTTTTTGAACCTTCAATAAGATTGCAAATATCACGTTACCATATGCTAATTAATTCTTAATGCACCCATAAGTATTCAGGCGTACTATTCAAGACAAGTATTTTTGTAACAAGGATGGAAGAACGAAGATTTTCAACCTAATGTAAATTAAGCAATCAGATGTTTAAAACGACTAAAACTAAACTTAAGCCGTACATCAATCCGTACATCAGAATCAATACGCGTAAAAAAAGCCCTTATATAATAAGGGCTTAGTAACATTATATGGCGGAGAGACAGGGATTCGAACCCTG